>JBGOYQ010000276.1:0-2850 GCA_041479735.1 Anaerolineae bacterium
AAGGAGTTCTATCAGCCGCCAAAGGGCCAATTCACGATCGCCGATGTGCCGACGATGAATTTCGTGATGATTGACGGCGCGGGAGATCCGAACACTTCCAAGGACTACAGGGACGTGGTCGAGGCGCTGTACAGCCTCGTCTACACCCTCAAGTTCATGCTGAAGAAGCAGTCGGATCAGGACTTCACCGTCCTACCTTTGGAGGGTCTTTGGTGGTCCGACGACATGAAGGATTTCGCACGGCAGCCCAAGGATGCGTGGAAATGGACGATGATGATCGCCCAACCGGATTTCGCCACCCGGTCCGACTACGCCCGCGCCCGCGAGCTGGCGGCCGCCAAGAAGCCCCTGCCAGCGCTCGAGCGTGCCCGCTGGGAAAGGTTTCGCGAAGGGCTGTGCGCCCAGACCACCTATATCGGACCATATGCCGAGGAGGCATCGACCATCGCCGCCATGCACGCCTTCATCGACGAGAACGGCTATCGGCTATCCGGGAAACACCACGAGATCTACATGAGCGACCCCCGGCGGGCTGCCCCGGAGAAACTCAAGACCGTGATACGCCAGCCCATGAAGCGGAAATCAAAATGAGTCGATGTCCCTTTGCGCTGCTTGGGCGACGGCGACGATCGCCTTACGGGTGACCTGAATGGCCGTTGTGGACGCGGCCGCCTCTGGCCTGCTAAGCGGGCCTATTCGCCCGGGCTGACTTGCCCCTCGGTCCGGTCCCCACACCGGGCCCAGGCTTCGAAATACCCTTGGCAAGACGCAGACGTGCGTCTGGCCTCACGGCAGGGATTCATACGGCCCGGCTATCGGCGGGAGGGAAGGTGCTGCATGACTCAGGCAGGGGTCGATCCGGCCGACGTCGAGAAGCTGAAAGGCGAGGTCGAGGCCTTCTGCACGCTGATCGAACACTTGCCGGAGCGCGCCCTTCGTGAGCAAGCCTGGGGTCCACGCGAGGTGCTGGCGCATCTCGTCTACTGGCACGAGCAGTATGCCGCGCAATTGCAGGCGCGCCTTGCTGGCCGGCCCTACCCTTTGCCGCACGGCCGCTTTCGTGAGTTGAATGACTACGCCGTCGAAGACGCCCGGCGGCAGAGCATCGCGGCCCAACTGGCCCGCTTTCGCGCCGCCAACCGGAGATGGTCCTCGCTTATCGCCGATCCTCGTGCGCAGGGTGCAAGCATACAGATCAAACAAGATTCCAAGATTTGGCCGGCGGGTGAGCTGCTGCCGCGCGTCGCGGCCCACATTCGCAAGCACCGCCTCGAGCTGACCAAGTCGCTGAGAGCCTGAGGCCGCCGGGGCCTATAATGACGCCACTGCCGCCCGGGAGTCCTCCATGCAGCCGAGCCCAACACAAGAGTCATCCCTGTTCCGCGATCGATCGCCCTTGCTGATCCTCGTGTTTGCGGCGCTGTTCCTCGGCGCCCTGGCGATCCGCCTGACCGATCTCACCGACCTGCCCCTCGACTTCAACCCCACCCGCCAGATGCGCTCGGCCCTCATCGCCCGCGGGATGTACTACCAGGACCTGGCGACTGTACCCGCCTGGCAGCGAAACATGGCCGTCAACCAGTGGCACGGCGAGGGCGTGATCGAGCCGCCCATTCTGGAGTGGCTGGTGGCCCAGACGTATCGGCTGGTGGGTGGCGAACATCTGTGGATCGCCCGCCTGTACTCGATCGCCTTCTGGATCGTCGGAGGCATCGCCGTCTACGGCCTGGCGCGTGCGCTGAGTTCGGCCGACGGGGCCTTCGGCGCGCTGGCCCTCTACTTGTTCTTGCCGTTCGGGGCCATCGCCAGCCGCAGCTTCCAGCCGGAAGCTCTCATGGTGATGCTTTTCGCTTGGGCGCTCTGGTCCCTGATCCGCTGGCAGCGCCTGGCTTCGTGGCCGCTGGCGATCGCGACCGGGCTCCTGATGGGGGCTGCCATCCTGGTCAAGGCTCCCATCGCCATCCCACTTGCCATCACGTTCCTATTCGTGTCGATCCTGGGATCGGGGCTGAAAGCCAGCCTGCGCCACTGGCAATTCTGGGCGGTGATGGTCCTGGCCGTTTTGCCCTCCGCCGTCTTTCTCGCCTACCAGCACGCGCTGAATACCTCGCCGTACGGCGGTCTTAACTACCGGTTCTTCCCTTCCGAATGGATCACGCCGATCTTCTATGTGCGCTGGCTGCTCAAGATACAGGGAACACTCGGAGCCGGCGCGCTCCTCGCCGGTCTGGCGGGCCTGCTCTTCCTGCTGGGGGCGCCGCGACCGGTCAAAGCGCTGGCGCTCGGCATGTGGTTCGGCTACCTGGCCTATGGCCTATCTCTCCCTTACCACATCGCTTCCCATGATTACTACCAGCTTCCGCTCCTGCCCATCCTGGCTGTGTCGGCCGCGCCGCTTTCAGCAGCCACGCTGGGCTGGCTGGCCGCTGTCCGCCGGGCATGGTGGTTCCGAGCGGCCGTCGTCGGGCTTCTGGCGCTCGCCATCGGCCTGCAATGCTGGCAGATTCGCTTCACCCTCGTCAGCCAGGATTACCGCGGCCAGGCCGCCTTTTGGCAAGCTCTGGGTGACAAGTTGCGCGGCTCCAAGGTGATGGCGCTCACGAACGATTACGGCTACAGCCTGGAGTACTGGGGTTGGATCAATCCGTTGTTTTGGCCTTCACTCGGTGATCTGGCGCTGGGTGAATTGGCTGGGCACAATCAGTCGACTGTGCAGGGCGAGTTCAGCATGCATGCCTCCGGGGCTCGCTACTTCTTGGTGACCGACCTGGAGGAGTACGCCCGTCAGCCGGACACGCAGGCGTTCTTCGACAGGCGTTTCACCCTGGTTGAACGGGGCGATGGTTACTT
>JBGOYQ010000277.1:0-2847 GCA_041479735.1 Anaerolineae bacterium
CCGGGCCTTGGACGGGTTGAGCCTGACCGTCGAGCCCAACACGGTCTTCGGGTTCCTGGGACCCAACGGGGCGGGCAAGACAACGACACTCCGTATCCTGGCCGGGCTGGCCCGGCCGGACCGAGGCGCGGCCTGGGTGGCGGGCGAAGCCGTCGGACCGGACAGCCCGGCCCGCGCGCTGGTGGGTTACCTTCCGGAAGAGCCGCGCGCCTACGCCTGGATGACCCCGCAGGAATTTCTGGGGACCTATGTCGGCGGCCTGTTCGGGATGTCCGCCCGGGAGTCTCGGTCGCGGTGCGCCGAGCTCCTAGAGTTGGTGGGCTTGCAGGACGCCGCCCGCCGGCGGGTGGCGGGATTCAGTCGCGGCATGCGGCAGCGGCTCGGCCTTGCCCAGGCCCTGATGAATAAGCCTCGGGTGGTCCTTCTGGACGAGCCGGTGAGCGCCCTCGACCCTGCCGGCCGCCGGGACATGCTCCTGCTCATCGAGCGATTGAAGTCCGAGGCGACGGTGTTCATGAACACCCACATCCTGGAGGATGTCGAGCGGGTGTGCGACACCGTCGGGATCATCCACCAGGGTCGGCTGGTCGTCGTAGACGAACGCCAGGCGCTGCTCGATCGCTATGCGGTGCCGGCCGTCGAAGTCGAGTTCGAAGCCACCCGAGAGCAGGAACAGGCCTGGCGGCGGGAAGTCGCCGGCAAATCCTTCGTCACCGGCGTGGCCGAACACGAGCAGACGATACGCATCCGGCTGGATGGCTCGCCGCAGGCCCGTGTGGAGATGGCCCGGCTCGTCCTGGGGTCGGGTCTGCCCGTCGCCCGCTTTGCGGTGGCCAGGCCGACCCTTGAAGACGTCTTCCTGGGCCTTGTGGGGGACGGCGCTCCCCAGACCGCGGCAGAACGAGGTTGAGCATGCGCATCCTTCTATGGAAAGAACTGCTCGAGCAGTGGCGTAGCTACCGGCTGCTGATCGTCGTGGCCGTCTTGGTCGCCATGGGGATCTTGGGCCCACTGACTGCCCGGTACTTGAACGAGCTGATGCTGGCCATACCCGGGACCCCGCCTGGCCTGGAGAGCGTGCTCCCGAAGCCGGATGTTGCCCTCGGGGTCCAGCAGCTGGTCAAGAACCTGGCGCAATTCGGGGTCATCCTGGCGCTGCTGGTTCCGATGGCTAGTGTGGTCGGCGAGAAGAGCTCCGGGATGGCAGCCGTCACCCTGAGCAAGCCAGTCTCTCGAGCGGCATTCCTGGCGGCCAAGTTCGGGGCCCTGAAGGTCGTCTTCCTTACGGGCATCCTCCTGAGCACCTTGGCCGGGTATGCCTACATCGGGATGCTTTTCCAATGGCTGCCAGCGTCAGGGTTTGTTGCGCTGGCCGTCCTGATGGCGGTGTACATGCTGACCTATGCGTCACTGGCCTTGTTCGCCAGCAGCGTGGCACCATCTCAGTTGGCGGCGGCCGGTCTGGCCATCGGCCTGGCCCTGGTCCTGGGAATCTTGGGTGCCATCCCGCAGTTCGCAGCCCACCTGCCGGGCTCGCTCGTCGGGTGGGGTGAAGCGCTCGCCCTGAGCAAATCGGCCGATCCGAGCTGGGGGGCGGCCGGCATTTCGGTCGGCATCATCGTCGTGGCATTCCTTTCGGCTTGGTTGGCCTTCCGCCGACAGGAAATCTGACAGGCCTAGCGATCGGAATTGGGGGCGGCATGGACGTCGTAGTCCGTGGGCTGAACGCGTTGCTGATGGTGGCGATGCCCCTGGCGTTGGGCGTCTTTCTGAGCAAGCGCCTGCGCCTGGGGTGGGGCCTGTTCGTGATCGGGGCGACGACCTTCATCGCCTCCCAGATCGGGCACATTCCCTTCAACCAATTCGTGCTCTCGCCGCTGATGCTGCGCCTGGGGATCGCCGGATCGAAGTCGGGCTGGCCGCTCCTCGGGATCGCCTTGCTGCTGGGTCTTTCAGCCGGGATCTTCGAGGAAGGGACGCGCTTCTTCGTGCTGCGATACTGGGCCAAGCAAGCGCGCTCCTGGAAAGACGGCTTGATGTTCGGCGCCGGGCACGGCGGCGCCGAAGCCATCATCCTGGGTATCCTGATGACGTGGACGTTAGCGCAGATGATCGCTTATCGCGGGGCGGACATGAGCCAGTTCGTCGCGCCCGCACAGGTCGAGTTGGCCACGGCACAGGTCGCCGCGTTTTGGTCGGCGCCATGGTACGCCGCCCTCCTCGGCGCGGTCGAACGCGGCCTCGCCATCGTCTGTCAGGTGGGCCTGGCGACACTGGTGATGGAGGCCTTTCTGCACCGCAACCTTGCCTGGCTCGCGGCGGCAATCGCCTGGCACACGCTCATCGACTTGGCGGCGGTCTTCGGGAGCTACACCTTGGGGGCGTATGCAACCGAGGCGCTGGTCGGATTGATGGCGCTGGCCTCTCTGGGGATCGTGCTCGGGCTGCGACCAAAGGGAACGGACGGCAGCGCCGGGACCCCCCCGGACTGGGCCGTGCGAGGGGTGCCCCAAGACAGCATGCCAGGCGGGCCACCGCCGTCGCCCGAACGCGTCGAGGACACCCGCTTCACCTCCTGATGGCAGGGCCAGGATACGTCGACGCGGCCGACGCGGCCGACGGGCGATGCAACGCGAGCGAAGGTCAACCCGAGGCGAGATGATCGTTACACAGGATCTCACGAAAAGATTTGGTGACACACTGGCCGTCGACCGGCTCAGTCTGAAAGTCGACGCCGGCGAGGTCTTCGGCTTTCTGGGGCCGAACGGCGCCGGCAAGACGACGACCATACGGATGCTAAGCGCGCTGATCGGCCCGACCTCCGGCAGAGCCTGGGTGGGCGAGGCC
>JBGOYQ010000278.1:0-2847 GCA_041479735.1 Anaerolineae bacterium
GGCGCACGTAGTTCGCCCTCATGGCAATGGCGGCGATCGATTGCGTCGGGCCGTCATGCAGGTCCCGCGCCATCTTCCGCCGCGCCTCCTCCTCGACCTCAGTCAGGCGTGCCAGCTCGCTCTCCAACTCCTGGCAGCGGGTTGCGTTGCCTGCGGCGGCGATCGTCTGGCTAACGGCCGCAGCCAGGAGCTGAATACGGCCATCGGTGAAGAATCCCGCCTGGGGATGGCCCAATACCAAGGTGCCCGCGATCGGCCCGCCGATCAATGGCATCGCGACGGCCGACCGGCAGGCGGCGAAGCCTTCGAGGTGCCGCAGTAACGGATCGTCTAGAGGCGCGACGCACCGGAAGCGTACGCCTTTGGCCGTGGCAGGCCACCCTGCCAACTGCAACCTCAGCTGTCGGTCGGCCGGCGTCAGCCGGCGAGCCGCGACGACGATCAGCTCTCCGGACCGTTCTTCCACCATTGCGCTGACCAGCCCGTCGGCATTCGCCCCGGAGACTTGCAGGACCTCGGCGCACAAGTCGAGCGCGATGTCCGTCACGCGTTCCGGCTTTGGGCTCGTACCCAGTTCGGCCGTGAGCTGGAGCAGGCGCTGCACCTGAGCCTGACGCGGTGCGCCTGCCTGGAGGCCAGCGCTCTCCACAGCCACCCTGCGTGCGCGGCCGGCCAGCCATCCGAGGCAACAACCCCCCACGAGCAGCATCCCGACGTAGGCGGCGGCTACCCCCCAATCCGCCCTCGGCGCCGGCGCGTAGGCCAGTCCGATTCCCGCAGACAGGATCCCGCTGGCGCCCGCCACGAATACAGCCGCCGGGAAACCATACGCCAGCCCCGCCGTCAACACACCCACGAGCAAGGCCGACCAAAGCGGGCTGGCCAGCAGCCCGGTGAACGCGATGACCGCCAACGCGCATACCTCGTCCACCGCCAGCATGGCGCCGGGCGCCCAGCGAGGTCGGAAGCCGCCGGCCCAACTGAGCCCGAACGCGAGCGAAGCTACCGCCCACAATGCCAGGATAGCCCCGGCGGCCGGCGAAAGTCGATCGAAGTGCGCCGTCACGACGGGCAGCAAGATCAACCAAAGCCAGCGCGCCCCAAAGACCAGGCCTCCGAGCGCCACAGGCAAGGACCCCGGTTTGTGATCAGCCATGGCGACTATGATAGCCCGTCCGGGCGCGGGCGCAACGAAGCGCGGGCCGATGGGCGATTCGGTCGGATTTTGGCACCGCGCACGTCCGGGGCGGACCTATTGGAACTCGGGGTACTTGGTGAGGACGGCGTCGAGAACGGTACCGTCAGGCGCCAGGAGCCATAGCGTCCCGCGGGCGGAGCCAAACACGCAAGTGGACTGTTGGTTAACCTGCCAGCAGGCGGCTCCCGGTCGATCGAACTTAGCGCCACGGAAGCGCGCGTTCAGGTAGGCCTTCATCGCCGCAAGGAACTCATTGGCGTCCGCGGCCGTGTCCCAGGCCCAATGCGCCGCCATGACAGTCCCGCCCGTGTTATCGTCAAAGTACACCTGATAGCTGTCCCCACCCCAGCCGCGGGCCGCCGCGGCCGCGGTGGCATCATCGATCTTGACCTCTGCGTCGGCGCTATAAGCAAGGATCAGGTAGGTCTTCCACTCCCCCAGCGTGTTCGCGCCCAGGGAGCGCCAGTCTACCCCCAGGATGTCGCCCAAAGGCGGGGAAGCGACGTTGATCGGGTTCTCGTGCGCGAAGTACTTCGCCGGATGCATGATCTGCTCGGTGCTCTGTGGCAGGTTCTGATAGGCCTTGTTGACCGCGGCCCAATTCCCGCTGTCGTGCAGCGCCTTGACATAGGCCAGGCCTTCTATGTACGGAAAATTCGCGTCGCGACCGGCGAATGGCGGAGGCGATTGTTCTGCAAAGGTGCTGGCGGGCTGTGTGTAGTTGAGGAGATCCGTCAGATCGCTCCGGGTAGCGAACTGGGTCAGCCATAGGTCCATTACCAGGGTCGCATCACCCTCTGTCAGAGCTCGAATCGCCTCACATCGATCCTCACTTGCCAGGCACTTTGGATACACGCCCAGCCCGGCAATGTTGTAGTTCTGATCGACGAGCGCGTGGTCGAACTCGTGCGAGAACACCCATCGCTCCACCCCGCCAAAGCGGCCGCCGATGACGAACAGCTGCTTGCTCCACGGCAGGTAAAAACCGCCTACGCTGTCCGTTAGGCTGTTGAGGATGTTGGTGAACAGGTCATAGGTCGGTTTGATCAGCCCCAGCGCGACGAGGACGCGCGCTTGGTCGGCGATCTCGGCCGGCGAGCCTCCGTTCGACAGGAAGTCGCTTTCCAGGATCGGCCGGACTTCGGCCTTCGGCACCACGAATCTGCCCACCGGACCGGACGGCGCCAGGCCGCGGATATCGGCCACCTCGGTCTCGATCCGATCCATCGACGCCGCCATGGTTGGGTTCGGCGGCGGAAGCGTCGGCGATGGTGTGAGCGTAGGCTCCAAGGTGGGCGAGGGGACGAGCGTCACCGTCGGGGTGATCGTGGGGGTCCACGTCGGCGGGAGAGCTTGCGCCGCGGTAGAGCTGACGAGCGGCAACGCCGCTGGCAGGCCAACCCCATTCCTGTGCGTGCGCTGCACCAGGAGGGCTGCACCCACAACCGCCATGGCAAGCACGACCAACGTTCCCAGGATGCCGACGCGGGCGCCGGTGGACAGGCCGGTGCGGCGCTTCGCCGGCATCTTGGCCTCACCGGGCTTTGCGGTTGGGGAGGCCTGGGCCGCCGCGAGGCCGGGCGGCGCCGCATCGGGGGTCGCCTGCGGCTGATGTGCTGCCGGCTCGGGATAAACCGCCCCCTCGACGA
>JBGOYQ010000279.1:0-2840 GCA_041479735.1 Anaerolineae bacterium
CAATGCGACAATCCGGACGCGGGTGGACATGTTGATTGAAGTCGATCTGCGCAGTCACGTCCCGGTCTACGTTCAGATCGTCGAGCGGATCGGCACTTTGATCGCAGGTGGGGCGCTGAAACCGGGCGATCAGCTCCCGACTGTGCGGCAGCTGGCGACGGACCTGCGGGTCAACTTCAACACAGTGGCGCGGGCCTACCGGCTGCTGGACGAGGCCGGCGTCATATCGACCCAGCAGGGCCGGGGCACGTACGTGGTCGAGGCCCTTCCGGCCGACCGGGCGGGACGGCTGAGACGGGCGACGCTGGAGGGCCTGGCCCGCTCGTTCGTCGTGGACGCCGGCCGGATGGGGTTCTCGCCTGACGAGGTGGAGCGGGCCTTCGCCCGGCAGGTATCCGAATGGCGAGCCCGCGGCCGGGCGCCAGCCGATTAGTCAGGTGAAAGTCCGGCGTGTTTCCGAACCCGGGGGAGGAATTCGATGACACTCGAGACCAAGATGTTCAAGGCAGGCAGCAAGGCCGCGCGCGAATCTATGACCGTCAGCCACATTCCGGGCGTGGCCATAGCCGGATGGCTCGTGTTGATGGTGGCCGACGCGCTCGTGGCCTTATGGCTCGGTGGGCTCGGCGTACCTGACGCCTGGATCGGCATACAGGTGGTCGTGTTCATCCTGGCCGCATTGCTCTTCCTGTTCGCGGTCAAAGTGGCCGACCAGTGGGAGAAGGCAGTCGTGCTGCGTTTAGGCCGCTTTGCCGGGCTGCGCGGGCCAGGCATGTTCGCCATCCTGCCGGTGATCGACCGGCTGCCGATCTGGATCGACCATCGCGTTATGGTCACCCCGTTCAGCGCGGAGAAGACGCTGACCAAGGACACCGTCCCGGTCGACGTGGATGCGGTTCTGTTCTGGTTGGTGTGGGACGCGGAGAAGGCGGCGCTGGAGGTCGAGAATTACCGCGTTGCGATCGCCTGGGCGGCCCAGACCGCGCTCAGGGAGGTCATCGGCCAGATGAGCCTGGCCGACATCCTGGTCGGTCGGGCGCGGATGGACGAGGACCTGCAGAAGATCATCGACCAGCGCACCACGCCGTGGGGCGTGACGGTGCAGTCGGTCGAGATCCGTGATGTGGTCATCCCGGCGGACCTCGAGGATGCGATGAGCCGGCAGGCCCAGGCTGAGCGAGAACGGCAGGCCCGGGTTATCTTGGGCGAGTCGGAGAAGCAGATCGCCCATTCCTTCGCCGAGGCATCGGTGGCCTATCGGGATAACCCGACGGCGCTGCACCTTCGGGCGATGAACATGCTCTTCGAGGGCCTGAAGGAGAAAGGGGCGCTGGTGATCGTGCCCTCCAGCGCCGTCGACACGATGAACCTGGGTGGACTGAGCGGCATGGTCTCGCTGGCGCGAACGGCCACCACGCCGTCCGGCTCGGAGCCGAGCGATGGCTGACGTGGACCCGTCGACCTGGGAGTACCGCGTCGAGAAGGTCGGGGGCGGGATGCGCCCGCCCAAGCCGGAATTGTTGACGGAGCTGCTCAACCAGGCGGCGGCCGAAGGCTGGGAGCCGATGCACCTGACCCCGATCTCGAGCACCTACCGGCTCCTGCTCGTGCTGCGACGTCCGCTGACCCGCGAGACGAGGCGGCGTGCGTCGTGGCCTGACTCAGGCATGTAACCCGCCAGGGGGCAAGGGGCCACATGAGGAGCTTACGGAGCGCCTTGGCGATCGTCCGCGAGAATCGGTGGGCATACCTGGCGTTGAACCTGGCGTACTACGGCCTGATCGCGCTGGCGATGGGCGCGGCGACGCTCGACCGCGGCCTGCACTTACGCCTGATCGAGTGGGTAAGCCAGGGGATCCAGGCTGGAGGCTTGGCGCCGATCGTCCGCCTGTATGCCAGTGGGAACGTGGCCGCGGCGGCCGCCGGGACGCTGGCCGTCAACCTGCTGATCGGGAGCCTCGCCTCGATCACACTGCCGTCGATCTTGGTGCCCTTCAGCGGCTTGCTTGTGGCTGGGCTTCGAGCCATCCTCTGGGGCCTGATCTTCGGGCCGGGCAGCCTGGCGACAGGGCCAGGCCAGATCCTCTCCGGGGCGCTCATCGTCATAGTACTCGTCCTGGAAGGCCAGGGCTATATCCTGACCATGCTGGCGGCCTATGACCAAGGGCGGGCCTGGCTCATCCCGGCGACGGTCGGGGCGGGAAACCGGCGAGCGGGGTACACGGCGGGCCTGCGCCGGACGCTGAGCCTGTACCTTCTGGTCGTGCTCACGCTGGCCGTGGCCGGGGTGGTCGAGGCCGTCGCCGCGATCGTGGTTATCCCGCGCCTGGCCTGAGGCAGTGCCGGGGAGGGATGTTTCACGTGAAACAGCCGGACGGCGACCATCGCTCGTCTCGGCCGTATGAGGCGGGGGGGACCGCCCAGGAGGTACGGACATGTCTACCGAGCAATTCATGCGGCTTCTGCCGCTATTTATCCCGCTGATCCTGATCCAACTGGCGCTGATCGTCTTTGCCTTGCTCGATCTCGTCCGCCGGGAGCACACCCGCGGGCCGAAGTGGCTGTGGGCCGTGATCATCATCTTCGTCGAGATGTTCGGCCCGCTGGCCTACTTCCTGTTCGGGCGGAGCGACGAGTGAGCGCCATCCGGATCGAAGGCCTGTACAAGTCCTACGGCAAGGTCCGGGCCTTGGACGGGCTGAGCCTGACCGTCGAGCCCAACACGGTCTTCGGGTTCCTGGGACCCAACGGGGCGGGCAAGACAACGACACTCCGCATCCTGGCCGGGCTGGCCCGGCCGGACCGAGGCGCGGCCTGGGTGGCGGGCGAAGCCATCGGAC
>JBGOYQ010000280.1:0-2832 GCA_041479735.1 Anaerolineae bacterium
AAAGCTGCCAAGGAAGTTGATAGTGGTGAGGCTACGTACTGCCCCAAAGCTGACTGGAAAAAGTCCCGCCCTGACACCAAGCCCATCACCAAGTAATCTGTAATCCTTCCACAGGTGGTGTTGTCGCCCGCCCCGCCTTTCGGTTCCGCACTTCCCACGCGAATCCCGATCGCGTCTGACAGGGCCATGGACGTGGTTCCGTCCGCGATTGCGTCGACACGCGGGCCGACGTTCAATCAATCGAGGCGCATAGGGGTTGGCCGGATCACTCTTCGCGGTCGGCGCTTGCAGGCGCAATCAGTCCGGTATTCGCTGGCGCATGCCGCCTTCGTCATCCAGGGTAATTGAACTCGGATGGACGATCGCGCTGAGGTCTCCGGTGCCGCGGGTCCTTGAGATCGCTCTTCCTGGCGTTGTTCCCGGCCTGAGGCATTCCGTCAAGCACTGTACGGATACCAACAGATCCGACGCGCGGCGTCAACTTCCAACGCGTTCGGGGACGGAACGCGTGCGAGCCTACTTACGCCTTGGGCTTCGAGCGCGCGCCTTTCCTCGACTCTTGATGGGTTTGCTGCGGATGATGCGCTCCGTCCTGGGCTTGCCGAGTCTCTTCTCGAACTCGGCGCGAACGCGCAGTGCCTCCTTGAGCCCCTTGCGCTTGCCTCCGGCCGAGGAATCGCTGATGCGCCGGTACAGGTACTTCCCCTTCCAGATCACCTGCACCTGATACCCGTACCCCCCGCCCGCCCCCGGATGGTCATAGCGGCTGATGGACTTGTACCCCGTGTTCGTCATGTCAGCTCTCCTGGTTACATTGCAGCGGCCCGTTCCTGGATGAGGAGCCCGCAGGCCGCCGTTCCTCTTAAGATGAGGAAGGCTGCGTCATCCGGAAAGTTGGCCTGCCGGCCCAGAGCAATGCCGACATGCCTCCGATGTGTTTTCGTCCGATCTCGTCCAAGCGGTCACACTCCATAACGAGTGTTTCCCCTTCGGGAGGGAAGGTCGATCCAGACAACGCCGATGGATAACCTACGCCAAGCCATATCTGCATCCCGCAGAATCGCCACGACCCCATCGCCGGTCAACCCGGCTCAAGCAGTCCACTCCGCTAGTGATACGCCTCCCCGGAGATCGTGGAGGGGGTTCTGGATGGACATCTGCGAAATCAAACTGCGCGCTGAACGCCGCATAACCAGATGACGCCGATTCATTGGCCTCCGCCAATGCCCATCGACTTTCGCGGTGCTCACCGCCCTCATTGGGGCTAAACCACGGCCGTCGCGTCGCCTATTCCAATCTACGGCAGAATGGCGAGCAGCACAAGAGTCGCGGCCGGATTCGGCCTTCGAAAACCTGAGCGCCTGGAGAATATGGAACCCTTTCACTCACGTTTGTGAACAGCGAGCATCCAATTCCATCAGGTGAATGCCCTTTGTGGGCTGCCGTGCCAGCTCAAGTCAACCTTGGCCTTCTGCATCACCCGATGCTCGGGCGCCACAACTGAAATCCCAGAGGGAGGCATGCGCCAGATGATTGGGGTTCGGAAGCGCACGGTTGTGGGTGAAGTCCTGACACCCGATCAAGTTACAGTGTAGTGCACGCGGAGCGCACTCGCCGGCGCGGACGCCCGGCCACCTGGCGGCCTATCGCGTCTCACGACCGCCTGGCGATCGGCTGCCTGAGCCGACCTCGAGCCACGAGTAACCCGCCGACAGGAGGAAGGCCCTCGCGGCGCCCGCGAGGGACGCCAGGGCTTCCCACCAGGACGTGTGGCCCGAGAACCTGGATCACCGCCGGTTGGTGGGGCTGCGAGCCATGATCTGTGAAACCAGGTGCTGCGCATCGTCGCCGACCCCATACAGCAGGCCGGACTTGCGGGTGTGCATCCACGCCAATCCGACGAAGTACAGTCCCGGGTATGCGGTGACCCCGCGCGCCTGGCGAGGATAACCATCATCATCGAAGATCGGGAGCTTCACCAGGGTGTAGTCAAAACCGTAGCCCATTGCCCATACGATGTTGGTGATGCCCAGCGCTTGGAGATCCAATTCAAGGATGATGTCCGCCTCGTACCCGTCTCGCAACGCGGGCAAGGTTTCTCTCGGGGGGTTCAGCCCGGCCTCGGCGATGCTGTCGTCGATGCGTCTCAGCGCCTCCGCTTCGAACTCATCGACCTTGGCCAGGCTCTCTTTGAGATCGGGGGCCAAGACGACCTCATCCCCCCGGGCCCCCCGGACGCGGCCCAGCAGTACTACCCCGTCATGGGCGAACTGGTGCAGGTTGAGCGCATGCCCGCCCCCCGCTCCCGAGACCTGCGGATTGGCGGCGAACTTGGCCTTGGGAGATGGCAGTTGATCGACCGGCTGATCGAACTGCCCGTACTTCGCCATCCACCAGGTGATGTCTTTGCCTCGGTAGCGTCGAGGCACACGCCCGACACTGCCGATCGACAAGTAGACTTTCCGGCCGGACAAGTAGAGCTCCTCCGCAATCTGACAACCGGATTGGCCGGATCCGACCACTAGCACGGCCCCGGGCTTGAGCGATCCGGGGTTACGGTAGCTGTCCGAGCTGAGCTGCTGGACGTCGGTGCGTATCTCCCGCGCGAACGCCGGGATCCTGGCGTTCTGGAACGCCCCAATGGCCACGACGACGTTCGCCGCCCGGAACTCGCCCTGCTTGGTTGTGAGCCGGTAGCCTTCACCTTCCCGCTCAACAGAACTCACGCGCACGCCGTAACCGACGGGGAGGTCGAATCGCCGGGCATACTCCTCGAAATAGCGCACGATCTGATCGCGCGGCAGGAAGCCATCCGGGTCGCTCCCCTCGTAC
>JBGOYQ010000281.1:0-2820 GCA_041479735.1 Anaerolineae bacterium
ATGGCCTGGCCTGCCGCGTCCAGCGGGGCAGCCGGCAAGCCTTGGCGTCCGCGCTCGGCCATGATCAGGCCAAACGAGGTGAGGAATGCGATGGCCAACAGGGTGATGGCCATAAAGACGAGTTGGCTTGCAGCACGGCGGAGCAACAGGCGCCACCGAAGCGCAGGCCGCTGAGCAGCCGCTCCGGTATACGCCGGCTGGAGTGCGGCACTTGGGCTCAAAACACCGGTTGGGGTGAGCCGTGCGGCCTGCGGCTCGGGGCTAGGAGCCTGGCCGTCCAGCTCAGCCAGCGCCTCGCGGGCGCGGGGATCATCGGGCTCTAGGGAGAGGACGTGCCGCAGGTAGGCTTGCCGGCTGGCACCTTTGCCCAACCCGGCCAGAACGAGCCAGGCCAGGACGCACTGGCCATCGGCCGCTAGCGCCTGGAAAGCCAGCTGGCGGGAACCCCTCCGGTCGCCTTGGAGCGACGCCAGCCGTGCTTGTTCAGCGAGCCCGTTCGCGTCGGCCATTCTCGGGTCCATTCGCGGTTTGCAGACACAGTCCGCCGAACTCGAATCGAGCCCGGAACCTCTTGCGGCGGCCGCGGATCCGGCAACCTACCCGTGTGGGCAGGCTCGCGGCCGAGGCTTGCGCTGCAATAGGTAATGGCACCGAAAACCCGGGGTGGTGTGACCTCGGCCCCGCTACTTTGGCCCAGACACTCGGTTCTTACCGCTGCGACGGTTCCTCGGTCGATATGCCTGATTCCCCGGAGGCGTCCGAAGCGTGATCCCCTGTCGCTTGCCGGGCGGTTCGCGGGGAGGGCGGCAAGCCGATCTGTGATGGATGATACCATCGGGCTGATTCGTGAAGCGCTTCACTAATAGGCAATTCTGCGGGTGCGATCGGAGCCAGAGTCCCTCGGAGCCAGAGTCTCTTGACAGGCGGCTCGCGGGAGGGTAAGATCTCCCATTACCCCCCCCATGGGGGTAGGGTAATGGAGGCGCGATGGACAAACAAGACACGCTCCGCCGACTGAAGACCGTCGAAGGGCACGTCCGCGGGATCGAGCGGATGGTTGAGGAAGACGCCTACTGCATCGACCTGATCCGGCAGATATCGGCCGCCCAGGCCGCACTGAACAAGATCAGCAGCAAGGTGCTCGATGACCACTTGCATTCGTGCCTTATCACCGCGGTCCGCGGCGAGGATATCGGCGAGCGGGAGCGCGTGCTCGAGGAGATCGCCGAGGTCTTCCAACTCTCATCACGAGCCTAGCCAAGGTCCCATACCACAAGGAGTATGACATGAACAGCGTTACCTACACCGTTCCGAACATCAACTGCGGGCACTGCGTCCACACCATCAAGAACGAGCTGAGCACGCTTGCGGGGGTTGACCGCGTCGATGCCATGGCCGACACCAAGCAAGTGACGGTCCACTATAACCCGCCGGCGGATGAAGCCAAAATCAAGACGCTGTTGGCCGAGATCAACTACCCGGTTGCCTGATTGACCGACCGGGTGTTACGCCGGGGCATTGCGGATTGTCTCGGGAGGGGCAGCTAAGAATGCAAGAAGTAGAGCAGCTTACCTTGCCGATCACGGGCATGACTTGCGCCAACTGCGTGGCGACGATCGAGCGCAACTTGAAACGGCTCGAAGGGGTCGCCTCGGCCAGCGTGAATCTGGCCTCGGAACGTGCCACCGTCGAGTTCGATCCGTCCCGGTTGAATCAGACCCAGATCGTCGAGCGCATACGGAGCGCCGGCTACGACGTCGCCCTGGGGGACGCCGACTTCGTGCTGCAACGCCTGGGGGATAGCAACGATGCCAACCGGCTCGAGCGTGCTCTGCAGTCGCTGCCCGGAGTCATGCAGGCCTCAACCAACCTGGCAACCGACTCGGCCCATGTCCGTTACATTCCGACCGTCGTCAGCCAGGCCGAGCTCCGCAGCGCCATGCGGGCGGCGGGCTTCGAGCCTCTTGAGGCGCAGGGCGAGGCGGAGGACGTCGAGCGATCCGCCCGGGAGCGCGAGGTCCGGCGCCAGCGACGACTGCTGCTGGTTGGGATCGCCCTAACGGCGCCGCTGTTTTCTATGGCCATGCTACGCGACCTGGGATTCGTGCCCGAGATGATCGGCATGTCGGCCTGGTACAACTGGGTGATGATGGCCTTGGCGACGCCGGTGCAGTTCTACGTCGGCGCCCAATACTACGTGGGCGCCTATAAGGCGCTGCGCAACGGTTCGCCGAACATGGACGTCCTCATCGCCATGGGTTCGTCGGCGGCGTACTTCTACTCGATCCCCGTGCTGCTCGGGTGGCTGCCCGGGCATGTGTACTTCGAGACCTCGGCGGTGATCATCACGCTGATCGTGCTGGGTAAGTATCTCGAGGCGCGGGCGAAGGGCCGGACGAGCGAGGCGATCAAGAAGCTTCTCGGGCTGCAAGCCAAGACCGCCCGGATTGTTCGGAACGGTGGGGAACTCGATGTTCCGGTTGAGCAGGTGGCGGCGGGCGACGTCGTGATCGTCCGCCCGGGCGAGAGGATCCCGGTCGACGGCGTCGTCGTCGAGGGCCGCACCTCGGTGGACGAGTCGATGCTTACGGGCGAATCCATGCCGGTCAGCAAGGGTCCGGGCGACGGGGTCATCGGGGCCACGCTGAACAAGATGGGGGCCATCCGCTTCGAGGCGACGAAGGTCGGCAAGGAAACGGCACTGGCGCAGATTGTCCGGCTGGTCCAGGAAGCCCAGGGGAGCAAGGCGCCGATCCAACGCTTGGCCGATCGAGTCTCGGCGGTCTTCGTGCCAGCCGTGATCGCCATCGCAGGGTTGAC
>JBGOYQ010000282.1:0-2817 GCA_041479735.1 Anaerolineae bacterium
CGTACAACCGCCCTATAATGAAGTCGTCATCCTGATGATGACGTCTTGGCTCCGCCCCGATCAGGGAGGGGAGAGTGGCGCGATGAAGATGCGAATCGACTTCTGGAAGCGAAAAGGGAAGAACAAGAGTTTCGGCCAGAGCCTGGTCGAGTTCGCCATCCTCCTGCCGCTGGTGCTGCTCATGCTCTCGGGCCTGGTCGAGTTCGGCTTCATGCTGAACTACTACCTGGACGTGATCGACGCTGCCCGCGAAGCGGCCCGCTTCGCCGCCGACGCTGACCCGATCCGCGACGCGTCTGGCAACTACCTCGAGCCCAATCTGAATTTCTACGGGCTGGTACAGCTCCTGGCGATGCAGTCCCTCAAGGCCGGGTCGGATAATCGCATCGACTGGCTGCCGCCGACCGACGACTGCACCACCAACAGACACGGCAACATCGTCATCTCGGCCTTCGGCGTCATGCAGGACGGCGGCTCCGGCACGCCGATCGTGTCCGCCCGCTTCCCCTCGGGATGGCCGGACGGCTATACCCTGTGCAGCGGCGCCGGCCACCCAACCTCTAAGTTCACGATCGCCGATATCCAGGCGCGGCTCGACCCCGCCGCGCCGACGACCGGGTTGGTGCTGGTCGAGATCTTCTACGACTATCAGCAGACTCTGGCATTACCCTGGATTACGGCGTTCGTGCCGAACCCGATCCACCTGTACGCTTACAGCATCATGCCGAACGCTAATATCGAGCCGACACCCACGCCGTGAGTGAGGAGCCGATGAAAACTCGCACCGAGCGCGGGCAAGCGCTGCTCCTGCTGGCCCTAGCCTTCGTCGGCCTGGCGGCCTTCATCGGCTTGACCATCGACGGCGGTATCCTTTTCACCGACATCGGCCACCTGCGGCGGGCCGTCGACGCCGGGGCGCTGGCGGCTGCCGGTCAGTTCCGCGAGAACAGGACGCTGGCGGAGATGACCGCCTCGGCCAAGCAAATCCTGGACCTCAACAACCTACCCACGGCCACGGCGCTGGTGGAGACCTGTGATACGAACCCGGGCGATCCAGAGCTGTGCCCCCCGGTCACCGTGCCTGCCACCCCGAAGCGCAAGATGGTGCGCGTGACCGGCACCCTGCCGGTCCAGTTTGTCTTCCTGCCGATCATTGGCTGGTCCACGATCGACATCCACGCCAACGCCGTCTCCGAGACCGCCTCGGTCGATGTCGTCCTGGCCATCGACACCTCGGGTTCGATGGCCTTCGATGGCCCTATCGCCTACAACTTCGACATCCCCACCAACACCTTACACCCAACCGACGCCGAGGTTGCGACGTGCAGCGCCGCCCACACATGCCAGCCTTTCGAGGATGTGCGCATCGCGGCAAAGGCGTTGGCGGGTCGCCTGTACTATCCCTACGACCGGATGGCGCTGGTGACGTTCGCCGGCGATGCCCTAGTACAGAAGGACTTACCTGACTGCAACCTTGCGGACGGCCCCTCGTCCAAGCTGTGCGTATTGGACGCGCTCAACGCCATGGCTGTCACCGTCAACCCGCCGTGTGCCGGCTACCACCCAACCCAACCGGATGCACCAACACGAACACCGCCGGCGCATTGTGGTTGTCCGCCAGGGAGTTCGGGTTGTTCAAGCGCGAGGAGGCGGTCTGGATCGTGATCCTGCTGTCGGATGGCGGCGCCAACGCGGCCAAGGACTCGACCAATACCTGGATCTGCCCGAGGGCCCCCGGCCCGGACCCCGCCATCGACTGGGTAGAACCGTTTTGTCGCGACCCGCGCTCGGGACACCGCCACATTTCGACCGACTCGATGTACGATCCCGACGACGCCGCCCGCGACAACGCCGATTTTCTGGGTTGCCCGGACTCCACCTCGCCGCAACCGCTCGCCTGCCAGCACTACTGGGTCACGCCGGGCGGGCAAGGCGCCGTGATCTTCACCATCGGCTTGGGCAAGCTGATGACGGAAAGTACTTCATGTAAGCCGCCGTGGCTCCCGACCGGCTCGCTGGGCGGTTGTGAGGCGGACCGAGGCGAGAAGATGCTGCGCTATGTCGCCGCCGTCGGGGATGACGGCAACCCGGCGACCGATCCGTGCAGCTCGGCGGCGGTTGGCACCAGTTGCGGCAACTACTACTTCTCGCCCACCGGGGCGGGTCTGCTCAAAGTGTTCGAGGCGATCGCGTCGCGCATCTTCACTCGCATAACGCACTAGTCGAAAGGCTCTGCGATGGACCAGGTGCCAGCCAGTCATCCGCGAGATGCTATTAGCTCTCGTCGCCGGTTCAAGGGGCAAGGGCTCGTCGAGTTCGCCCTGATCCTGCCGGTGATGCTGCTCCTCATCTTCGTGATCATCGAACTGGCGCGCGTCCTGGCCGCCTGGCTGGCGGTCGAGAATGGTGCCCGATTCGGTGTGCGCTACGCCGTCACCGGCGAGTACGACCCGGCCTACTGCCTGGACCTCGACTCCAGCGGGACGGCCTGCGATAGCCCGTTGGAGAGGGACGCCGCCCGCATTCCGTCGATCAAAGACGCTGCCCGCGCCGGCGCCGTCGCCATCCTCAAGAACGAGACCGTCCCTCAGGGCACCCCCACCTATTTCAAGATCACAGTGTGCTCGACGCGTGATGCGGACGGGGATACCCACGCGGATTTTACGCTGTTCCCGCCCAACGGAGGGACGTTCACGCCGTCTATCTGCCTGCCGGGCGAGGACGCAGGCGGCCCGGCCGACCGGGTGAGCGTCAGCGTCGACTTCGACCACCCGCTGATCGTCCCATTCCTCAGCTCGCTTTGGCCCCAGCTCATGC
>JBGOYQ010000283.1:0-2805 GCA_041479735.1 Anaerolineae bacterium
CGCAGCATCGGCTATGGACCTGTGCTGCGCGACCGGACCTTCCTGTCCTTCTGCGGCGTGTACACGTTGGCCGGGATGGCCTACTCGTTGATGATGGTGCTGTTGCCGGTGTACATCAAGGACAACTTCGGTGTCCCCGAGTATCGTTACGGGTTCATCATCGCCACGAACGCAGCCATGGTGGTTCTATTCCAGTTTGCGGTGACGCGGGTCACTCAGCGCTTCCACCACTTGCCGGTACTGGCCGCCGGCTCGCTCTTCTACGCGCTGGGCGTCGGCAGCGTCGGCTGGGGGACGGCGTTTCCGGCGTTCCTCCTGAGCATGGTCGTGTTGACGATCGGCGAGATGATCATGATTCCGACGTCGACGGCATTGACCGCCAACCTGGCACCGGCCGACATGCGCGGTCGCTACATGGGCGTGTATGGGCTGACATGGGGTGCCGCCCTGGGCCTCGGCCCGATCATCGGGGGCGTTTTGAACGATCAGATCGCGCCCGTCGCCATCTGGTACTCCGGCCTGGCCATGGGGCTGCTGGCCGCCTGCGGTTTCCTGTGGATGGCCAGGCTCCGCACGGTGCGATCGGTCGAACCTGCACCCATGGAAGTCTGAACGCTTTCACATTCCGTCCCCTGCCTAGTTATAGTAGGTAGAACCTATGGGCACGTACATGCGGTCGGACGGCCAACCCCCTTTTGAGGAACTGATCGACCGGCACAGCGCCGAGCTATTCCGCTACCTATGGCGCCTATTGCGCGACTCGGATGATGCCCAAGATTGCCTGCAGGAGACGTTCGTGAAAGCCTTCCGGTCCTACGCGCGCCTGCAATCGGCCGCCAACTTGCGGGCATGGCTCTACAAGATCGCCACCAATGTTGCCCGCACCCACGGGCGCAGGCGAACGCGGCTGGCGGCCCGGACGGCGGACCTGGACGGCGATCGGGTGCCCGAGGCCGAGTCGGGCGTGTCGGATTCGTCGGACGGAGGCATGCTGGCTCAGGTGGTCCAGACCGTCAATGAACTGCCCTACCACCAGCGCGAGGCATTGATGATGCGCAAGTACCAGGGGCTGGAATACGAGGAGATCGCGTTGGCTTTGGGCTGCACGCCGACGACGGCGCGGGCGCACGTCTATCAGGCGGTGAAGAAATTGCGCCAGCGTTTCGGTGAGCCGACGCGCCACGCGACTGCACAGGAGGCCGCTCGATGACCGCCGATGCCGCCGGAGAGCAAGATGTGATCGCCTGGCTGGGGGATTCGGGCCGGCCGGCTCGAACGGACGATCTGATGAAGACGCTCGACGCGGCGTACGCCGGCGGACCCGGCGAAGCAGAGGTCCTGCGTGCCCAGGCACGACTGCGGCAGGCCGTCGCTCGGGCACAAGGGCCGGTGGTGTACTACGGCTACACACCCCGGACCTCGATCGGGACGGTCTTCGTGGCCGTCAGCGAACGCGGGCTGGTGGCCCTGGACTTTGGGCTGGATGAGCAGGCCTTCGTAGAGCGGGTTCGTGCCCGATCGCGCCGGAGCGTGATTCGTTCGCAGCCCAAGGCCGAGGAGATCTTGCGCCAGGTGCAGGAGTACCTGGCGGATGAGCGCGATCGATTCGATCTGCCGCTCGACTTGGGCGGGGCGAGTGATTTCCAGCGCAAGGTTCTGCTGGCAGCAGCGCAGATCCCGCGCGGCCAAATCCGGACCTACCATCAGGTCGCCCAGGCGATCGGCAAACCCAAGGCGGCGCGTGCGGTCGGCCAGGCGCTGGGCCACAACCCGGTGCCGCTGGTGATCCCATGCCACCGTGTCCTCGGTTCGGACGGATCGCTCCACGGCTATTCCGGCGGCGGTGGGTTGAAGACTAAGGCATGGCTGCTCCGGCTGGAGGGGGTGCAGCTGCCGGAGGCCAGTTGACTTAGAATGATAGGATGAGTTCAATAATAAACGAATAATCGTCGATTGGTATTGACAAGAGTCGTATAATATTAGTATGCCATGGTGGCGAGATAGTGAGGAGGTAGGTATGCGGGCAAATGGTTCGAATCAACTGCGGATCGTGGCGCGACGGGTCTTGGTCCACGGGGAAGCCTACCGCCTGCCGGTGGACGCCCTGGGCGTTCGGGTGCGGTCGGGGCGGGCCTGGTTGTCAGTCGGCGGGGAGGACGTCATCTTGAGCCGGGGCGGCGAAATGCGGCTTGGCTCGCACGGGTCGAAAGGCGATTTTGGCGTCGTCTCGCCGGTCGGCGGGGTGCCGCTCCTGATCGAGGTCCTGGGCAGCCGCGATCGCCTTACCCGGCAGGCCTCGCGGCCCGTCTTCGGTCAGCGGGTATGACGACGCTGGATGAGATCGACCGCAAGATCCTGGCCCTGCTCCAAAGGGACGCACGCATGACGAATGCCGCCGTCGGCGCCGAGGTCGGATTGACGGCGCCGTCAGTGTTCGAGCGCATCCGCAAGCTGGAGCAGCGCGGGGTCATTCGAGGCTACTCGGCCCTGGTGGACGCCGCCGCGCTCGGCAGGCCGATGACGGCCTTGATCCGCCTGACCATACAGTGGGATGAGGGGTCTGACCCGGGGATACAGGCCATTGCCGGCGACCCGGATGTCCTGGAACTGTTCAGCGTCGCCGGGGAAGACTGCTTGATCATCAAGACCAAGGTTTCCAGCCCGGCCGAGCTCGAGACCTTGATCCGCCGTATCCGGAGCCTGATCACCGTCCAGCGCAGCGTGACCATGATCGTCCTCTCGACGCTGAAGGAGAACTCGCCGGTCAACGTCGAAGTCGCCGGCGCGTCGGTGGAAGCCACACAC
>JBGOYQ010000284.1:0-2805 GCA_041479735.1 Anaerolineae bacterium
AGAGTTCGGCGATGGTCGACCCCATGGGGCCCACATCGTATCCGGGGAGGGCCAGGACGGCCTGCCGGAACGCCGGCTCTTCGAGCAGATCGAGGAGGGGCTTGAGGATGGGCGCCTCGAAATGCTCGCGGGGGACGACCAGGTCGTAACGTTCGTCGAATAGGTGGACGAACTCCAGGCCCAGGGCATCGGCGGCGGCGCGAATCCCGAGGCCGCAATCCGCCCGGCCTGAAGCAACCGACGCGGCCACAGCCAGGTGAGTGTACTCCTCGTGCGCGTAGCCCTTGATCGCTTCCCGCTCCAACCCCTGCTGGCGGAGATGATAGTCGAGCAGCACCCGCGTCCCGGCGCCGCGCTGGCGATTGACGAAAACGACCTCCGGCCGGATAAGGTCCGCCAGCCCGAGGATGCGCTTGGGGTTGCCGTGCGCCATCATAAGTCCTTGCTGCCGGTTGACCAGCCCCACCAGGACCACGGGCACCCCAGGTAGGTATTCCCGAATGGCGGCGAGGTTGTACTCGCCGGAAGCCGGATCGAGCAGGTGGCAGCCGGCAAGGTGTGCCTCGCCGCGCCGCAATGCCACCAGACCGCCCTGGCTGCCCACGTTGGCCGAGGTCAGCCGCGCCCCGCGCTCGGCCAAGTACTGGGCCATCAGGTCCAGAGTCAAATCGTGTGAGCCGAGGGCGACGATCGTCCGCTCGATCTCCTGTGGGGAACGATATAGATGGACCGTGACCTCCTCGCCGGCTTCGAGTCCCTGGATGTGTGCGGGGATACGGACGATGCCGTCGGCGCGGACCAGCGACGTGATCACGCCCGCGCCCCTCGAAAGCGGCGCCGCGACGATCCGGCCTCCCACGCGCCCGACCGTGACCCGCAGGTACTCGTCATCGCCCATCGAGGAGTGCACCTTGCGCGTCAGGACGGCCCGAAGCGTAGGCGGTTCGACCGCTCGCCTGCCGAGCCAGCGGGCCAGCAGCGGCTCGACGAAGATCTCGCCGGTCAACGCGGCCGAGACCGGATAACCCGGCACGCCGATCACGGGCACGGTCCGGCCCGATACCGCGCGGAGCATTCCGAGGATGACCGGGTGCCCGGGGCGGACGGCGATCCCGTGGACCAGCACCTTCCCTAGGTCCGAGATCACCCCGGCGGTGAAGTCCTCGGACCCGGCCGACGAGCCGGCGTTGATGAGCACCAGGTCGAACCTTTCGGCCGCCTCGCCGACGGCCCGTTGGATGCGTTCCCGGTCGTCCGGCAGGATCGGAAGGCGGGCCGGCTCGCCGCCCCAGGCTTCCACCTGCGCGGCCAGGACAAGCGAGTTGAACTCGAGAATCTCTCCGGGGCGAGCCGGTGTCCCGATCGCCACCAGCTCGCTGCCCGTCGGTTGGATGGCGACGCGCGGGCGGCGCCAAACGCGAACGCGGGTGTGCCCGCTGCCGGCGATCGCGCCCAGATCGACCGGACGCAACACTCGCCCGGCCGGCAGCACCAGCTCGCTGGCGACGATGTCTTCGCCCATTGGCCGCACGTGGCTCCAGGGCGCCAGCGCCGCCCGCAGGCGAATGCCCGCGTGGGAGCGACGGTCTCCACCTCCTAACGGCTCGACATCCTCGATCGGGATGACGGCGTCAGCCCAACCGGGCATCGCCTCGCCTGTGTCGACGTAGGCCGCTTGGTCGGGCAGCGACAGCTCGACTGGATTGCGGTCGCTGGCGGTCTGGGTGTCGGCCGCACGGATAGCGTACCCATCCATGGCGGAGGCGTGATAGTGAGGCGAGGAGGTCTTGGCCCAAATCGGCGCGGCCGTGACCCGGCCATGTGCGGACTCAAGAGCGATGTCTTCCGCTGCGAGCGGCCGCCACAAGTCGGCCGCTCGCAGCGCTTCGATCCACCTCGAGCATGCCTGGGGCAGGGGGATGTCGTGCAAGTAGATCGATTCGCTCATCGTCCAGCCACGGCTCAGAAGAGCCGGACCTCGACAGGCGCGCCGGCTGGCAGCCCGGCGGCGGCGGGGGGAACGCGAACCAGCCCGTCGGCTCGAACTAGCGTGAAGATGAGATTCGATTTGCCGAAGACCGGTTCTGCCAGCCAGCCCTCGCCATCGCGCAGCAAGCGGACGGGTTGATAGTCCTCGCGCCCGGCTTCGGACGCCAGGTTTGTCGACAGCCGCGCCGATATTGCCGGGGCGATCTCCGCCCGCGAAAGACCCAACATCCGCCGCAGCACCGGGGCCACAAACAAGCCGGCGACGACCAGCGCACTGACCGGGTTTCCGGGCAGACCGACCACGGGCTTGCCGTCACACACGGCCAGTATCGTCGGCTTGCCCGGCTTCAACGCCACCCCGTGGACCAGGACGCCCGGCGCCCCGAGCTTCGCGATCACCTCGGCGGTCATGTCGCGGGTGCTGACCGACGAGCCGGCGGTGATCAGCAGCATGTCGTTGGCGGCCAACGCTTTCACGGCGGCCGCCTCGAGCGGCTCGCGCCGGTCGGGGATGATGCCGCCGCGCACCGCCCGGCCCCCTACTTGCTCGACCAGCGCCGCCAGCGTGTAGGAGTTGACGTCGCGCACCTGACCCGGCTGCGGGTCGGCCTCCGGAGGGACGACTTCGTCACCGGTCGATAGAATGGCTACCCTGGGCCTGGCCGCGACCTCGACCCGCGTGAACCCGAGGGCCAGTAACCCGCCGATCTCCTGCGGGCGGAGGCGGTGGCCCCGCTCCATGACGGTCTCGCCCGCGGTGACGTCCTCGCCCATCTTCAACACATGCTGTCCGACGCCGGCCGGCTTGACGACCTC
>JBGOYQ010000285.1:0-2803 GCA_041479735.1 Anaerolineae bacterium
ATGCTGACCGGCATCAACCGCCCGGACGAAGGCGAGATTCGCTTCCTCGGCCGTCCGATCATGCGCCTGCGATCGGACCAGATTGCCGCTATCGGAATCGCCCGAACTTTCCAGAATATCCGGCTCTTCGGAAACATGACCGTCAGCGAGAACATACTGGTCGGCATGCACTCGCGTCTGAAACAATCGGGGGTCGGCGCGCTGCTGCGGAGCAGTTCTTTCCGAAAGGAGGAATCGCAGGCCAACAATGAGGCCCTGCGACTGATGGAGTTCGTGGGCCTCGCCGGCGAGGGCGATGAATTGGCGCGCAACCTTCCCTACGGGCAGCAACGGCGCGTGGAGATCGGCCGGGCAATCGCCTCCCAGCCTAAGCTGCTGCTGCTGGATGAGCCGACGGCCGGGATGAACCCTCAGGAGACCGTCAGCGCCACGGCGCTCTTCCGGCGATTGCGTGATGAGCTTGGCATCACGCTTCTGCTCATCGAACACGACATGCGCGTGGTCATGGACATCTCCGAACGCATCACGGTCATGGACTACGGCGAGAAGATCGCCGAGGGGGTGCCGGCGGACATCCGGTCCAATACGCGCGTCATTGAAGCCTACCTCGGGCGCGGTGCGACGTCCGGTGTGGCGGCCTAGGAGTCGGTCTTGAGCCTGCTTGAGCTGCAAGATGTTCACTCGTACTACGGACACATCCACGCGCTGCGAGGCGTGTCGATACGCGTCGATGTCGGCGAGATCGTCACACTGATCGGCGCCAACGGCGCGGGCAAGAGCACGACGCTCCGCACGATCTCCGGGCTCATCCACCCTCGTACCGGTACGATCCATCTAGAAGGCAGGAACATCACCAGCATGCAGCCACACCTGGTCGTGGCGGCCGGCGTCGGGCACGTGCCCGAGGGTCGGGGGATCTTCCCCCGCCTGACCGTGCGTGAGAATCTGGAGATGGGCGCCTACACGGTCAACGACCCGGGGGAGGTCTCCCGGCGGATGGAAGCCGTCTTCAGCCTCTTCCCCAGGCTGAAAGAGCGGATCGGGCAGAAAGGCGGCACGCTGTCGGGCGGTGAGCAGCAGATGCTCGCCACCGGCCGGGGCCTGATGCTCAAGCCGCGCATCCTCTTGATGGATGAGCCCTCGATGGGGCTGGCGCCGGTCCTGGTGGAGTCGATATTCCAAGTTATCCGCGAGCTCAATCAGACAGAGGGCACGACCATCCTGCTGGTGGAGCAGAACGCCCATATGGCCCTGCAGGTGGCCTCGCGCGGCTACGTTCTTCAGACCGGCACGATCGTGCTCGAGGACACCGCCGGCAACCTCCGGGCGAACGCTATGGTCCGGCAGGCGTACCTAGGGGAACACTAGGGGCTGAGGCAACTTGCCCCCAGCCCTCAGCCTTCAGCTTTCAGTACTTACCGCCCAACAACCACCGCCAGCAGCTAGACTGCTGATTCCTGACGGCTGACAGCTGGTGCCTAGCGTTCCAGGTACAATGCCCTGCATGAACGCGGAAATCATCGCCATCGGCACCGAGCTGCTGCTTGGGGAGATCGTCGACACCAACACCGCTCAGATCGCCCGCGCGCTGCGAGGTATCGGCGTCGACATCTACCGGACAGCGACCATAGGCGACAACGCCGACCGGATCGCCCAAGCGGTGCGTGAGGCGATGCAGAGGGCGGCCGTCGTGATCACGACCGGCGGGCTCGGCCCGACGGTCGATGATCCGACACGCGAAGGCGTTGCCAGTGCCTTGGGCGTCCCGGTTGAGTTTCGTTCGGAACTGTGGGAACAGATCCAGCAGCGCTTCGCGCGCTATGGCCGCGTCCCGACCGAGAATAACCGCCGCCAGGCATACATCCCGGCCGGGTCGCAGGCTATCGAGAATCCGGTGGGAACCGCGCCGGCGTTCCGAGCGGACTCGGGCGCGTCCGTCGTGATCTGTCTGCCGGGTGTCCCCGCCGAGATGACAGCCCTCCTGCAAGACGCCATCCTCCCGTACTTGCGTGCCCGGTTCGGGCTGGCCGGCGTGATCAAGTCCAGGGTTCTGCGCACCGCCGGCGCGGGCGAGTCTTGGCTGGACGAACAGATCGCCGACCTTGAGCGGCTGGGCAACCCGACGGTGGGGCTGTCGGCGCATCCGGGTCAAGTCGACATCCGGATCACCGCCAAGGCCGAGAGCGAAGGCCAAGCCGATGCCATGATCGCCACGACCGAGGCCACAGTTCGCGAACGGCTGGCCGAGGCCGTATATGGGACCGACGCGGACACTCTCGTCGGCTTAGTCATCCAAGGGCTGCGAAGCCGAGGCTGGCGCATCGCGGTGGCCGAATGGGGGACCGCAGGCAGCCTGGCGTCGCTGCTGGCCGGTTACCCCGACCGCTTCATCGGCAGCCAGGTCCTGGCAGCCGACGGCTCCCCTGTCGATCTGGCCAGGGCAGTCTCCAAGATGGGGGAGAGGCGCGGGGCCGAGGTCGGTCTGGGAGTTGCGCTCACCCCACAAGGCGACAAATACCTTCTCCACTTGCTCTTGCACATGCCCGACGACCACGCCGAAACCGAACGGTCCTACGGAGGGCCGGCCTCCAGCGCTCCCGTGTGGGCCGCCAACGTGGCCTTCGACCTGCTTCGCCGGTCGCTTGCTTGACAACCTCGTACCCGCTCCATATAATGCCGTCATGATCGCGGGTGTAGCCAAGTGGTAAGGCAGTAGCTTCCCAAGCTACCATTCGTGGGTTCGAATCCCATCACCCGCTCTGGCACGCGTACTTCCTGGGAGCTGTAGCCCCGAACGAAGAGC
>JBGOYQ010000286.1:0-2799 GCA_041479735.1 Anaerolineae bacterium
CACCGTGCTGGGCCTGCTCACCTTCGTCGGCCTGATGATCGCCCTGGCCATCCAGCCGATCTCCGGCGCCCTGAGCGACGCCTGGCACTCCAGGCTGGGCCGACGCCGGCCGCTCATGGTCCTCGGCACCCTCGGCGACCTGGTCTTCTTGTACATTATGGCCACCGCCCACAGCCTGGGGGCACTGGCGGTCGGCTACATCGGGTTACAGCTCACGTCCAACATCGCCCACGGCCCCGCGCAAGGACTGATGCACGATCGAGTCCCTTCCGCCCAATTGGGGCTGGCCAGCGGTGTCAAGAACTTCCTCGACATGTCCGGCTTGGTCGTGTCCTCGCTCGTCATGGGGCGGATGATCGCCTCGCAGAATCCCAACCCGACCCCGGGCATCGCGCTGGTGGCCGGGTTGATGATCGCCGGCTTGCTGATCACAGTCTTCGGCGTTCGAGAACGGAGCTCGATAGGCACATCGGCCAACCTCGGCGCGGAGATTCGTCAATCCTTCCGCATCGACGTGCGCGGCAACACGGACTACTGGCGGCTGATCTGGTCGCGCTTCCTTTTCCTCTTCGGGGTATATGGCATTCAGGCCTTCGCGCAGTACTTCGTGCGGGACAAGCTGCATAGCGCCAACCCGGTGGAACTTACCGGCAACCTGATGGCCGCCATCGCGCTATCGCTGATCGCCTTCGCCATCCTCGCCGGCTACCTTTCCGACCGCTTCGGCCGCAAGCCTGTGCACGTCGCCGCAGCCATCCTGGTCGCGGCCGGCAGCCTGCTCATGCTGACCGCCTCGTCGTCCACGACGGTGCTGCTATATGGGAGCGTCGTCGGCGCCGGCATCGGGCTGTTCATCACTGCCAACTGGGCCCTGGCCAACGATCTGGCGCCGGCCGGTGAGGCGGGCAAGTTCCTGGGGCTCACCAATCTGGCCACCGCCGGGGCTGGCGCGGCCAGCCGGCTGACGGGCCCCGGCATCGACGCGCTGAACGCGATGACTCCCGGCGCCAATCTCGGTTACTCGGCGCTTTTCGCCGGTGGGGCCGTTCTGGCGCTGATCAGCCTGTTGGCGCTGAGGCGCGTGCCCGACCGCAAGCGCCTCGCCGCGCCGGTTCCTCACGGCGAACCGCGCGTCTGACACGCGGAGGTGCTCATGAGCCAAGCCCTGGTCGAATGCATCCCCAACTTCTCGGATGGTCGCCGGGAGGATGTCATCGAGGCCATCACGCGGGAGATCGCCTCCGTCCCCGGCGTCCACGTCCTGGACCGGCACAGCGACGCGGATCACAATCGCACGGTCATTACCTTCGCCGGTGCTCCGGAGCCGGTGTCTCAGGCGGCGTTCGCCGCCATCGCCCGCGCCGCCGAACTGATCGACCTGGATCAACACCGTGGCGAGCACCCGCGCATAGGGGCAACCGATGTGGTCCCGTTCGTCCCGCTGGCCGAATTCGACATGGCCAGCTGCGTCGAACTGGCGCGTGGCCTCGGGCGACGGGTGGCCGACGCGTTGGCCATCCCGGTCTATCTGTACGAAGCCGCCGCGACTCGGCCGGACCGAGTGAACCTGGAGAACCTGCGCCGCGGCGAATACGAAGGCTTGAAGGAGGCGATCGAGGTGGATCCGGCGCGGGCGCCGGATTTCGGCCCGAAGCGCCTGGGCAAGGCCGGGGCGACGGTCATCGGCGCCCGCGCGCCGCTGATCGCCTACAACGTCTACCTGACGAGCGACGACGTCGAAATCGCCAAGAAGGTCGCCGCCGCCGTCCGACAATCGTCCGGGGGTTTGCGCTACGTCAAGGCGCTGGGGATGCTCGTCGAAGGGCGCGCCCAGGTCTCGATGAATCTAACCGACTTCACGCGCACACCCTTGGCGCGTGTTGTCGAAATGGTGCGGCGCGAGGCGGCCCGCTACGGGGTGGCGGTTCACCATGCCGAGTTGGTCGGGCTGATTCCGCAGTCGGCCCTGGTCGATGCTGCCCGGTGGTACCTGCAATTAGATGACTTCAACCCCGACCAGGTCCTCGAGACTCGCCTGTACGCCGCGTTCCGCGCCGATCAGGACGCAGGCTTCCTCGACCGTCTGGCCGCCGGCAGCGCCACGCCGGGCGGCGGCTCGGCCGCGGCTTACGCAGGGGCCATGGCAGCCGGCCTGGTGGCCATGGTGGCGCGCCTGACGCAGGGCAAGAAGAAGTACGCCGCCGTCGAGGCGCGCATGCTCGAGATCGTCGATCAGGCCGATCGCCTGCGAAAGGAGCTCGAGGCGGCGGTGGCGGCTGACTCGCGTGCATTTGAGGACGTCCTGGCCGCCATGCGCCTGCCGAAGGAGACCGATCAGGAGAAGTCGCGCCGGTCGCAGGCGATCGAGCAGGCCTCGCTCCATGCCGCGGCGGTCCCTCTGGCGACGGCCCGTCACGCGGTCGAGGCGCTCGAGCTCGCCGCCGAGGTCGCCGCGACCGGCAATCTGAATGCCGCCAGCGATGCCGCCTCGGCCGGAGCCCTGGCGCGCGCGGCGCTGACGGCTGCGGCTATGAACGTGCGGGTCAACGCCGCCAGCGTCCAAGATCGGGCGGCAGCGGCGTCGTGGGCTGCCGAGCTCTCCCGGTTGGAGGCGCGCGCGACGGAGGCCGAGAAACGCCTGCAACAGGCGCTGCGCGAGCGCGTCGGCATCGACGACCAAGTGTCGGACAGGATTGTGTGAACTAGCCGCAGATGTGTTGGCTGGGGCTTCGCCCCAACGATCACATCTGCGTTCAGGCTGGACAGCCTGCTGAGCCATACCCACAAAGGGGAAGGGCC
>JBGOYQ010000287.1:0-2793 GCA_041479735.1 Anaerolineae bacterium
AACATCATTCAGGCTATCGTCGATCGCAGCTAGGTGGATGGGCACGTCGGGATGATGTTCTCGCAGGTTGGCGATCCCCTCTGGCGCCCCGATCACCCCCACAAACTTGATCTTCCCCACGCCCCAGCGCTTGAGAATATCGATGGCGGCAACGGCTGAGCCACCGGTCGCCAGCATCGGATCGAGGACGAGACAGACAGACACGGTCGGCTCGACGGGAAGCTTGTTGTAGTACTCGACCGGCTGGAGCGTGCGCTCGTCGCGGTAAAGGCCAATGTGCCACACCTCTGCGTGTGGGACAAGGTCCCACAGTCCCTCGACCATGCCCAGTCCCGCCCGCAGTATGGGCACGAGCCCGATCTTGTCCTTGAGCTCAGCCCCGAGGGCAGTCGCCAACGGCGTCTTCACGCTGACCGGCCGCGTGGCCAGGTCGCACGTCGCTTCATAAGCGAGAAGGGCGGCTATCTCGCGGATGAGCTCGCGGAATTTCTTAGGGTCGGTGTCCCGATCCCGCAGCTTGGACAGCTTGTGCGCAACGAGAGGATGTGTGGAGGGGAAGATGTCTTTGCTCTCCATGCTGTTCTCCTGGGTGGATGACGAGTCTTGAGTCGCGCTCATGTCTGTTTCGTGCGCCGCAGGACGACGGCCGTCAGGTCGTCGGCCAGGTAGGACTCCCCGCTGAATGCCAGCACGCTGGTAGCGATGGATTCGGCGACGGCCTGGGCCTGCCAGTCGTCCCGATCCAGAATGAGCCGACGCAGCCGGTCAAGACCGAAGAATTCTCCCTGCGGATTGGCCGCCTCGGTGACGCCGTCGGTGAACAGCACAAGCAGGCTTTCCGGCGCGAGCGTCAGGCTGTAGGTCTGATAGCTGGCATCCGGGTCAACCCCCAGCAACATTCCGTGTTCAGGGAGGTCACGTGAGGTGCGCGACGCTCCGAACAGCAAGGGGGGATTGTGGCCGCCATTGGCATATGACAGGCGGCCCGACCCGGGTTCCCAAACGGCATAGAAGACGCTGACGAAGAGGTCGGTTTGCGTGTCGGCGATGATCAGCTCGTTCAGACGGGTCAGCGTGATCCCGGGGTCGATCCGGCTGATGGCGACCGAGCGAAGCAGCGTTCGGCAGAGCGCCATCACCAGCGCCGCCGGAACGCCCTTATCGGCGACGTCGGCGATAACGAGCCCCCAGCGCGGCCCGTCGGGTCCGGGTGCCAAGGGGATGAAGTCGTAGAAGTCGCCGCCGACCTCCCTGGCCACACGCCAGGTCGTGCCCATTTCCCAGCCCGGGTGGCTCGGCGCGGATCGGGGCAAGAAGCTCTCCTGGATGCCGCGGGCCATGGCGACTTCCCGCTCGAGGGTCCGGCGGATCGCGGCGGCCTCGATCAGACGGGTATTCTCCAACCGCAGCCCCACCTGGCGGCCGATGCCAGACAGCAGCGCCGGACGTCTTCCCTTGAGGTCTTGATCCTCCAGCAGAAGGATCCCCAACAGGCTGGTGCCATCGCTGACTGCGAGCGCAAGTGCGCTGTCGGCATGGTGGACATGATCGGCCAGCCCGGCCGGCACCTTCACCCTCTCGGGACCATGGGAGTCATCGTCCATTAGCGGCAGGTCGAACAGGCTGGTAGGCAGACGCAGCTCTTCCAGCTCGGCCTTGTGCTGTCGGCCCAGCCCGGCCATGGGTCCAACGCGAAGGAACTCGGGTTGAGGGCACGGGAGCAGAAGGACGGCCCAGGCACTGCCCGCCAGGAGTGTCGTGAGCTGCAAGACGGCCTGGAGCGCCTCGTCGGTGTCGCCGGGACGAGCGGCATGGCGGGCCACCTCCAGCAATACCGTCGTCACCCAGGCTTCCTCCTGCTGCTGCGCGTAGTTGCGGGCTTCAAGGATGGCCATTGTCAACTGGGCGGCGATCATCTCGGCCAGCTGGATATGGTGGGGCGACAGCGGGTGGTCGGGCTCGGCTTCCAGCCCGATCGCGCCCAACACATGATCCTCGGATTTCAAGGGGAGGGCGGCCCGCGTGAATGACTGTCCCTCGGAAGGCCGGGTCAAGATGGCCGCCTCGGCAGCCGCCTGTCCGACCAGTTCGACACCGATCGGAATGCGTTGGGCCGCCTCCGCGCTGTCCGGGTTCGAGGTCGCGCGCAGGATCAGGTCTTCGTCAACCTTCTCGAAGATGTGGACTTGGTGATGGCCGAAGGTTTCGTGCATCAGTGCGGCCACCTGGCTCATCAGCTCGGGGACCGGCTGTAGCGACGTCAACTGCATCGCCACCCGCCGGGCCAACGCCAATTGCACGGAGAGGAAGCTTGACTGGCCCTGCAGGCCAGACATCGACAGGGCCGAGGCGACGGCGTTGCCCAGTATGGCCAGGAGCCGTAGATGATGCTGGCGATACGCCCGCGGTTGACGGCTTTGCACCGCTATCACACCGAAGACTTCTTCGCCGGCGATCAGGGGGACGAACAAGGCCGAGGAGACGGGGTCTTCGCTGGAGTAGGCGGGTTGGGCAGGTAAGCGTTCCTTCTCGGCCCCGAAGTCGGAGACCAGCAATGGTTGCCTTGAGCGCCGGACCCACCCGACAATGCCCTCCGAGCCGTCCTTGAGAGGGAACGTCTGGTTCTCGACGCAGTTGCACTCCTTGATCCAGATGACGGTTCGGTAGGAATCCTGGTCGAACAACCCGAGCTGGAAGAAGTCGGCAGGCATGAATCTGGCGGCTTCCTCGTAGGCCACTTCGGCCAGCTCGTCCGCCTCAAGGGGAGTCCGCCCGAAAGTCCGCTGGAGTTCG
>JBGOYQ010000288.1:0-2781 GCA_041479735.1 Anaerolineae bacterium
GCATCCTGAACGTCAACATGATCCCGACGCTACTGGCCAAGGCTCCGGCCCTATACGCCGAGCTGGGCAGCGGGATTCGCACCAACTTGACGCTGGACCAGATCATCTCGCTTGCGTTGATGGCGCTGCGCATTCCGAACGAGAACATGCACAACGGTGTCATCGCCCCGCCCGATATGGTGCTGCTCGAGACGCTGCCCGACGGATCCCAGGTATTGAAGCCGGTGACGGACAAGATTCGCGAGCTGCGGGACCAGGTGTTCACCATGACGGGAGCCATCGCCCCGTCGGCGCCGGCCGATAACCCGGTTTCGGCTGCAAAGGTCGAGGCGGCGCGTGTGTCTGTGCTGAACGGCGCCGGCGTGGAGGGTCTGGGGACGCAGACGGCGGACTATCTCAAGGCGCAAGGGCTGAACGTCATCGAGGTCGCCAACGCCGACCGGCTGGACTACGACAAGTCGCGTCTGATCGTGCAGAACCGCGAGTACCCGTACGCCGTGCGCTATCTGGCCGGGTTTCTCAACCTTTCGCAAAGCCAGATCCTGAACCCGGTGACGCCGGACGACAAAGTCGACATCATCATCATCCTAGGCCGCGACTGGGCGCAGTACGTCCAGCAGCAGGGTGGCTTGCACTAGATAAAGCCCTCACCCATCATGACGAAAACGAGGCGGCCCACGGGCCGCCTCAGTGCTTTCCAAAGCCGTCTCCGGCCGCGCTTACAGGACGAGTCTGACAGAAGCCAGCGCGACCGCGCCGGCCACCAGTCCCAGCACGGCGCCTGCAACGACGTCGGACAGGTAGTGCACACCCATGGCCACGCGAGCCAGAGAGACCAGCGGAGCCCACAGGATGACCAGGGGAGCCAACCAGGGTGGACCCCATCCAGTGATCAGGACCGCCAGAAGGACCGCCCGGGCGGCGTGTCCGGAGGGGAATGAATGCGGGTCGGTCAGACGATAGATCGAACCCCAATCGCCGGCCGGCCGGCGGCGTCGAACCAGCAACTTGATCGCCATGACAACGACCGCAGTGGCGGTGATGGCAACCAAGACGCGGATCGCCCAGACCCTGCCGTCCGCCGATCCCCAGAGGATCGTTACTAGGAGTCCCGCCGCCCAGAACCATGAGTCGCCCGAGTGTGCCAGGAAGGCAGCCAGCGTCCGCAGCCAACCCGGTCGTTCGGCGACGCGTAGCCGGGCCGACCAGCGCTCGTCCATCTGTGCGAGACGGCTTGCGTTCATGCGGCGGCGTGCTTGCGCGCCGCCATGTCCTGGCGCATGATCTCGAGCTGGAACGGCTTGTCGACATCCATGCCTACTTCGGCGTAGGGCGTCAGGCAGGCATGCCCCTTCAGATGCAGATGATGCGAGACTCGGCGCTCGCCATCCGCCAGCGTCAGCTGGCGGGTGAGGGCCAGGAAGAGGATATCCCAGCCGACGAGCGCAGCCTGCCTGAGCGCGTTCTTACGGGCCGCCACCAGCTTCGCCCAGATGGGCTCATCGGCACCCAACGTGAGTCGGACGCCGTTCAAATCGCCTCCGCACACTTCGACGTCCTTCAAGCGAGTGTAGGAACGCCTGGATCCGGGAAAGCGCTTCTCCATCACTGAGCGCTCCACGACCGCATAATCGAGATCTGCCTGGGCTTCGAGAATCTCACGCGCGCGCCAGTCGACGATTTCGGTCGTGATGCCGGGGATATCACCGGAGGCGAGCAGGGCGTGCGAGTCACGCGGGTGGAGCTGGGAGACCCGATGCATGCCAGCCTTGACGTTCGCGACCATGTCGCCCTGGTCGGGGACGAAGTCGACGGGCTTCTGGGACCCAAGCCCACAATCCTCCGGCAATCCAATAATGAAGACATGCGTGATCGTCGACGCGCCGCCGATCGCGTCCAGCACCCACTGTGCCATCGGCTTCCCGGCGATGTCGATCATCGCCTTCGGCTTACCTTGTGCCTGCGCGTAGAGAAGATCACCGGGTCCGGGCGTGCCGCCGGCGAGGACGATCGCGTCCATCGTTCCCTCCCGTCTCAGTACTGCTGCTTGCGCGAGTGCGTTCTGGTCTGTGCCGTCCGGTTCCGGCGGCCGGCGGGCTCGTTCGGACCCGAGGCCGGGTCCATCGCCATCAGCTTACGCTCCTCCAGCCAGGTTTCATCCGGCTCCCAGCCATACCGGCCCAGGTCGAGGTTTCCATTCTCGCCGAACTTAACACCTTCGTCCCCGAGCAGGGCGCGCTGTTCGTGGGGGCCAAGGCCCGGCCGCGGGCTGATGCGGCCCTGGGCGTTGACCACCCTGTGCCAAGGAATATCGTCTGGGCAGGCCGCCAGGGCGTACCCGACCCAGCGAGCCCTCACCCGCTCGTACCCCGCCACATCCACATCGCCCGGAGGCGGGATCAGGCCCGCAATCCGCCCGTAGGTCATCACGCGACCGGGCGGGATGGCGCGCACGATTGCGTAGACCTGCTCAGGGAATCGCGCCGGGATAGGGATCGTGCCGTCGCCCCCGGGCACAGGATGTCAACTCAAGGCTTGGAGCTGAGGCTCCATACCCAGGCGGTCGATGAGTTCGTTGAGTTCCGCGTTTGTGAGCTTGCGGCCTTTCCCCGCCGCGGCCACGAGCGCCGCCTCCATCATGTTGGTCCCGAAGGAGCGGCCGTCCAGGACCGGCGTCGATGTCACCAGGTACTTCACACCGGTCTTGCGGAAGAGCTCCACATCTTCGGGCGTCGTCGTGTTGGTGACGACGACCTTGCCGTCCATACGATCCGGCATGAA
>JBGOYQ010000289.1:0-2779 GCA_041479735.1 Anaerolineae bacterium
CCCCTACGCGCCCTACACCTCGCTCGACGAGTATCTGGCGGCGCATCGTTCTCCGGGCGAGGTCATCGTGCACAGCAACAAGATCTCGGCCCTCCCGGCGCATTACTACGCGCCTGACCTGGCCCAGCGCTACCTGGCCGACCCACCGCGCTCGGGGTCGGACACGCTCGCTCCGGCCACCCAGGAGGTGCTGGCCTTCGTCGCCGACGCCGACATCGCCGGGGCAGCAGGCGACGCGTCAGGGATCTGGTTCGTCATCTTCCCCCGCGAGATCGACGACTACCGTTCTCAAGGGTACCCCGCTCATCCTGCGCTTGCATGGCTTGAAGGCCACTACAGCCTTGAAGCGCAGACTCATTTCGGTGACCTGCTCGTGTACCACTTCGTTCGGAGAGGCGCGCCCGGGTGATGCACCGAAGTATTCTCCGTTGGGCGGGGATCCTCACGCTGACTTGGGCGACGGCCGTCCTCGTCGTTTATTTCCTCTGGCACATCCCGATTGAACGGGAGATCGTCTTGCGACTCGCCCGCGCGGCCTGGGACGTGATCATCGCCGCGGCCGTCCTCGTCGTTGCCGGGGCACTCGGCCACAGGTTGTTGCCTCGCGTCCATCCGGACCCGCTAGTAAGCCTCGCCATCGAATCGGCCGTCGGGTTGGGCCTCCTCTCGCTCGTTCTGCTCGTGGCTGCGCTGACCGGTGTACTGCACGTTTGGCTGTTGACGATTCTCTTGGCGGCGCTATTGGCAGGGCTGCGTCAACCGGCCTGGGAATGGCTCGTTGCCTTGCGGCAGGTCCCTCAGACCGTCAAAGGGCAAGGCCGCCTGGCGGCCGGCCTAGCGCTGTTGAGCGCCATCCTGATCGGCTGCGCCCTGCTTGAGGCGTTGGCGCCTCCGACGCATTTCGACGCTCTGACCTACCACCTGACGCTTCCCCAAATCACGCTGGCAGCAGGCGCGCTGCGCGCTGTCCCCGACAACCCATTCTGGGGGCTGCCACTGATGACGGAAATGCTGTATGCCTGGGTGATCGGGATAGGACGTCCCGAGTCCGCCGCGATGCTGGGGGTCTTGATCGGTGTGGTCACGCTTCTCGGTCTGCTCGGAGCGGGTCAAGGCCTCGGGCGGCGGGGGGCGGGGTGGGTGGCGGTCGCTGCGGTGCTGGCTGGGCAGACGGCCGCGGCCTCCTTGGGGTGGGGGTACGCCGACTGGCTAGCGGCGCTCTTCGGCTTGACCGTCATATTGGTTCTAGACGCCTGGCGCCTAACGGGCGACAGCCGGCTGCCTTGGTTGGCGGGCGCGTTGGCCGGATTTGGCGTCGGGGCCAAGCTGACCGCGGCGTCAGGGGTGATCGCCGGGGCGGGAATGCTCGTCGTCATCGCCGGCGGCAAACGATCGTGGAGGGCGTTGTTAGGCTACTCAATCGCTGCGGCCGCCGCCTTCTCACCTTGGCTGCTGAAAAACCTGTTGCTGGCCGGCGATCCCCTGTTTCCGTTTGTGGGCGCGAATCCGTGGGTCGACACCTTGCGGCAAGGCTTCTACCGTGAGGCCCCGGCTCGGCCGGAGGTCGTGCGCGCGATCCTGACGCCGGTCCTGTCCGTCCTACAGGGTGCTGAAGGCGCGCCGGGCTTCGGCGCCAGCCTTGGGCCACTCTTGCTGGGTCTGCTGCCGGGCGTGTTCGTCATTCGGAAGTCGGACCGCCCGCGAATGCTGCCGATTCTCGTCTTCCTGCTCCTGGGATGGACCGTGTGGGCGACCGCTGGACTGTATTCCCCCAAGCTCGTGCAGTCACGGCTGTACTTCGTGCTCCTGCCTGGGTGGGCGCTCGCCTCGGCCGCCGGCTTCGTCGGGCTCGACCGCTTAATGCTTGGCCGAAAACGAGTCGGGACGTTGGTCGCGGTCGTGGTGGCCCTGGCGCTCGTGATAACCACGCTGCGCGCCGTCGTGGAGACGATTCAGTCCCATCCCCTGGGCGTCATCCTCGGATCGGAGACGCCCCAGGCTTACCTCGGCCGAAGACTGGGGGCGTTCCAGCCGGCGATGGCGGCCGTCGCCGACTTAGGGAAGGACGCTCGCGTCCTGACCTTATGGGAGCCGCGCGGACTGTACTGTCTGCCCGAATGCTCCCCTGATCCGTGGCTGGATCGGTGGTACGTCGCGCGGCATGAGATCGGCTCCCCGGACCAGATCCTGCAGGCCTGGCGTAGAGCAGGCTATACCCATGTCTTGCTCTATCGCATCGGCATGGACTTCGTCCGCCAGAATGATCCTCGATACTCGGCGGATGACTGGAATGACCTCAGCCGGTTGCTGAACTCGCTGACCCCCGTCGCCAGTCTGTATGGCACCTATGACCTGTATCGGCTGACGCCATGACCCTTCGACAATCCTGCTGGCTCTTGGGTCTCGGATTGGTCGTTTCGGTGGCAGCGGCTTACTGGATTCGGGCGCCGGGCTACATGGACTCAGAGTACTACTTCGCCACTGGTCAAGAAATCGCCGCCGGCCACGGCTTCGTCGAACCCTTCCTGTGGAACTACCTCGATGATCCCCAAAGTCTGCCGCATGCCTCCCACTTGTATTGGATGCCCCTGACCAGCATCCTGGCCGCGGCAGCCATGCGCCTGTTTGGCCCGAGTTTCCGCGCTGCCCAACTACCTTTCGTCTTGCTGGCCGCGGGGCTGCCGTGGCTGTCGGCGCGAATCAGCCAGGGCTGGAGGACGGTTGCGCCGCGGCCGATTCAGACTGCCATCTTGGCCGCATTGCCAGGATTCTTCCTGCC
>JBGOYQ010000290.1:0-2777 GCA_041479735.1 Anaerolineae bacterium
CGAAGGAACGGGTGGATTTCGCGGCCGAGCGGCGTCGCAGCCGGAGACCGTGAGGTCACAGACGCTGAGAAGCTGTTTACTGCACATGACGTGACCGGAATTGCCGCGCCAGGCGCGGGTCGAGCGTGTCGCGCAGGGCATCCCCGAGCAGATTGACCAGCAGCACCAGGCCCGCGAGAGCAATGCCCGGGAACGCGATCATCCAGGGGGCACGTTGGAGGAATCGGCGAGCCTCGGAGAGCATGCCCCCCCAGCTCGGAACGTCAGGCGGTGTTCCGGCGCCAAGGAACGACAGGATCGCCTCCACGATCATCGCCGAGGCGAAGACGAACGTCGCCTGTACCAGCACCGGCGCGACCACGTTCGGCAACAGGTGTCGGAGCAGCAAGCGTGGCAGGCGGCTTCCGGTGGCGATTGCCGCCTCCATGAATGGCAACTCGCGGAGCGTCAGCACGGTGCTCCTGACCAGGCGAGCCATGCGCGGCACCTCGGGCACGCTGATCGCAACCACGACGTTCGTAAGGCTGGATCCAAACAGCGACATCAGGGCGATGGCGAGGAGCACACCCGGGATGGCCATGATGCCGTCCATCGCCCGCATGACCAGGCCATCCAGCAACCGTTGGAACCCGGCAACAAGGCCGATGGCAACGCCGACGATGGTGGTAGCGAAGGCGACCATGAGGCCGATCGCCAGCGACACGCGGGTGCCGTACAGGGTTCGGACGAACACCGACCGCCCGAGATTGTCGGTGCCAAACACGTGGCCCGCACCCGGTGGCTCCAGGCGATGGATCGGGTCAAGGATCCGCGGATCGGACAAGATAGCCGGCGCGAGGAGCGCCAGAATGGCAATGCCCAGCAGCGCGGTCCCGGCGATCAGGATCGTGGGCCGCAGCCGCAGCAGGCCGGACTTGCCCAGGCGATGACGCCCAGCCCCCCACACGCTGGGGGGTGAGAGGGCGTTGGTGGACGTAGAGCGCTCCATGTGTCCCTAGTAGCAAATACGTGGGTCGAAGAACACGTAGCTCAGGTCGATGAGCAGGTTCACGCCGACATAGATACCCGTGAACAGCAGCATCAGTCCCTGTATGATCGGGTAGTCGCGTCGGACGATCGCATCGGCCGTCAGTCGGCCGAGGCCCGGAACATTGAAGACGGTCTCGGTTACCACGACGCCACCCAGCATGGCCGCGATACCGATCCCGACTACCGTCGCGATCGGTACGGCCGCGTTCGGCAGCACGTGCCGCCGCAGCACGACCCACGGCTCGAGACCCTTGGCCTGGGCCGTCCGAACGTAATCCTGATTCAGGACCTCGATGCATACGGCGCGCGTCACTCGCGTGATGAGGGCGACGTAGAGCAGCGCCACGGCGAGCGCGGGTAACAACAGGCTGTGGAGGCAGCCACCCAGGCTCTTCGAGAGGGGCGTATACCCCTGGGCCGGAAACCAGTCCAGCCCAAGCGCGAAGACGTAAACGAGGAAGTACCCAACCAGGAAGATCGGTGTCGAGAAGCCCAGGACGCTGAACCCGATGACCAGGCGATCGAAGAATCCGCCGGCGCAGTACGCGGCGACGACACCCAAGGGCACGGCGATGATGACAGCCATGACGGTGGCGAGGAGCGCGAGCAGCAGGGTCGGCTCCAGTCGCTGCCCGATCAACCGAGACACCTGGTGCTGAGAGAAGATGGACACACCGAGGTCGGCGTGCATCAGGTGACTGGTCCACGTCGTGAACTGCTCGAGCAGTGGCCGGTCGAGTTTCATTTGGGACCGGATGGCAGCGATCTGATCGAGCGTCGCGTAGTCGCCGGCGATGATGACAGCCGGATCGACGGGGGTGATATGGACCAGCAGGAACACGAATACGGAGACGAAGGCGAGGATCGGAACTGTCGCCACAATCCGACGGATGATGTAACTCAGCATATCCGCTCTCGATTCGGCTCGCTGCCCCGGACTGCGCCGCAATCCATGGCGCGCGACGTCCCTTTCTCGAACTCGAGGCCGGCAGGCTAGATCTGTCGTCCGACTGCGGCGCCCTCCAACAGAGCATCCATGATCCGCCTGGGGGTCTGAGCGTCTCCGATGACGTGAACCTCGAGGCGTTCGATATCCAGTTGGGCCAGTAGCTGACGGTCCGACCGAACCCCCACGGCAACCACCACCGAGTCGGCGGGCACGGTCTCGCGCTCTCCGTTCCGATCGAGCACCACACCCCGGCCGGTGATCGCCTCCGCCCTCGTCTTGATCAGAATGAGGACCCCCCGTTCACAGAGTTCCTGGGTCAGGGTCCGCCGGTCGACGATGTGACCGTCGGCCATGATCCAGTCCAGCATCTCCACGATGAAAACCTCGTGGCCCCGCTTCAGCAGGTACTCCGCGGCGGCGACCCCCGTGAGTCCGCCGCCGATCACCGCCACCCGAGAGCCCAGACGGCTATCAACCTCCCCATCCAGCAGTTGGTGGGCGGTAAAGACATGGGGCAAACCGGAGCCGGGGATGCTGGGGACCACCGACGTGGCCCCGCTGGCCACAACCACAACCTCCGCCTGCAACTCCTCCAGCAGCTCCGGCGTGGCGGTGATACTCACCCGCACCTCCACGCCCGCCGCCTTGGCTTGGTGCGCCAGGTAGTCGGCCAGCCGTTCCATTTCCGGCGCGTGGGGTGCCGCGGCCGCGTAGCGGAGCTGGCCGCCCAGGCGGGGGCGCTTCTCCACCAGGCTCACGCGGTGCCCACGAGCCGCCGCCACCCGGGCCGTCTCCAGAC
>JBGOYQ010000291.1:0-2775 GCA_041479735.1 Anaerolineae bacterium
AGGGGCAAGCGTCGTCGACGGTCGGCCCGGCCGAAGCCGATCTGGATCGTCCTGGGCGGCCTGCTCCTGATCGGCGCCGCCGTTGGGCTGGCGTTGGGCGCAGGCCGGAATCCCGCCGCCCGGGCGATACCCGAGGTCACCGGTGTACCGCGTTTGAAGGCCTCCCCGGAGAAGGTCGATCTCGGGAATTTGAAGCTGGGGCAGCAGGTCCAGGTCGATGTCCATCTGACCAATACGGGGGACCAGCAGCTTCGGATTAGCGAAGCACCCTGGGTCGAAGTCGTCGAGGGATGTTGACCGCCCACCCCGACCATCGGTGCGATGGTCCTCCAACCGGGCGAGCAGACAACCGTGTCGATGGTTTTCATGATGCACGGCGACATGGGCGGGCCTCATGATTTCCGGCTCCACCTCGTCAGCAACGACCCGGCCGGTGCCGACCGGACGGTGCAGGTGTTGTCGAACTGGGTGCCGTAGATGGCATAAGGAGGTGACGTCGGGAATTGGGGAGGTCACGCGCAGTCGAGGGGTATGATTGACCCCATGGTGACGCGGCTCCCGGAGATGGGGACCGCCAATAGGAGAGTATCGAATGGCCAAGGATCCAGTGTGCGGCATGGACGTCGACGAGAAGAGCGCGGCGGGTAAGTCCGAGTACAAGGGACAGACGTATTACTTTTGCTCGCCCGGGTGCAAGCAGTCCTTCGACAAGGAACCGGAGCGCTATATCGGCAAGCCCCCGATGGCTGGGCACGACATGGGTCATCAGATGGGACATCACTAGCCGCTTGCGGCAAGAGAGATCGTTCTGCGGAACCCCCACCCTGACCTCTCCTCCTCTCCGCTTCGCTACGAGGACCTTCGGCCCTGCATGATCCGGTCCTCGAACCCACGGGAAACCCGCAGAGGAGGGAAGGATATTCCTGGGGGATGGGGGGTGAGGTGGAAGAGGGTCTCTCCGCAACGGCCTAGCCGGCCCGCCTGAGGACCGCCCATGGACGCCAAGCGGTCGGGTTGGCCCTGTGCGGCGGCGTGAGGGCGTGGGGGCCCGCGCCGCCGTGCGTCCTGCATGGGGACATTCTTCTGGCTGGTGAAATGACCGCGGAGGCCTGAAAAAAAATGAGCAGCTACTCTTCGGCGGTTACTCGGCGCCGTGACCACACGATCGGGCATCGGATGACCGACTGGTTCACCCGGCACTGGTTCGCGTTTATTGTGGTCGCGCTGGCCATATGGACCGGACTGCCCTTCGTTGCTCCGCTGGCCATGCAGTGGGGTTGGACCGGACTTGCGAGTGCCGTCTATACTCTGTACTCCTTCCAGTGCCACCAGCTGCCGGAGCGTTCCTTCTTCTTGTTCGGGCCCAAGGTGATGTATAGCCTGGCAGAGATCCAGGCGGCATGGGTCAAGACGGACAATCCGCTAGTGCTGCGCCAGTTCATCGGTAATCCGGCCATGGGCTGGAAAATGGCCTGGTCCGATCGGATGGTGGCGATGTTCACGAGCCTGCCGCTCTTCGCCCTGGTGTATTATCCTTTCCGGAGGAAGATCAGGCCCTTGCCGATCTGGGTCTTTGTCCTCCTGCTGATACCCGTGGCGGTGGATGGTGGCACGCACATGCTCAGCGATGTGTTTGGCTTCGGAACCGGGATTGGCTTCCGCGACACCAACGGCTGGCTCGCCGGCCTCACGAGGAACTCCATGCCAGCCTGGTTCTACGCGGGTGACGCGCTCGGGTCGTTCAATTCCTGGATGCGCATCCTGACCGGCATCCTGTTCGCACTCGCACTTGTCTGGCTGGCCTTCCCTTACTTGAGGGACGCCGTGGCCGAGCCGGAAGGCAATTCCACGCAGGTTGGCTGATGGCTGAGACCCCAGGGCCCATTCGAGTCATCCTGGCCGACGACCACGCCGTCGTGCGGGCGGGGATACGCCAGTTCCTCGAAACCGCCGGGGGCATCGACGTCGTCGCGGAAACGCAGGATGGCGAACAGGCCATCCAGGCCATCCAGGAGCTCAAGCCTGATGTGGCCGTACTGGACATCCAAATGCCAGGCCAGAGCGGCATTGACGTCACCCGCTGGGTACGGGCCCATCAGCCCTCCACCGGCGTCCTCGTCTTAACCGCCTACGACGACGACCCCTACGTCCTGGCCGTTCTGCAGGCCGGCGCCAACGGTTACGTCCTCAAGAGCGCCGACGCCCGCATCCTGATCGAGGCTGTGCGGGCTGTCTATGAAGGCAAATCCGCCCTTGACCCGGCGATCACCCGCAAGGTCATGGCGCATCTCTCCGGCCATCCGCTTGGCCAGCCGGTCGAGAAGCTGAGCGACCGCGAGCTGGAGGTCCTGGGGCTGGCGGCCAAGGGGTTCACCAACAAGGCTATCGGCGTTCAGTTGGGCATCAGCGATCGGACGGTGCAAGGTCATCTGGCCAAGATCTTCGACAAGCTCCAGGCCGGAAGCCGGACGGAGGCCGTGATGCGGGCGGTTTCGCTGGGATGGCTGGCCCGCGACCTGGGACAGATGCCCGACGCATGAAAGTTCGACTCGACGGGTTGCGGCTCCAGCTCCTGGGCCTGATCATCCTGCCATTCAGCCTGGTGCTCCTGGCAGTCGCATTCGCCGGCGTTCAGGTTCATCAACAGGCGATGCGTCGTCTGGTCGCCGAACGGGATGAGCGCGCCGTGCGCTCCGCCGCCTCGGCATTGACCGAACAGCTCTTGCACCACCAGGCGACCGTCACGGCCCTGGCCCAGCGTCTCGCCGACGGAGC
>JBGOYQ010000292.1:0-2769 GCA_041479735.1 Anaerolineae bacterium
GCGTGCTTGACTCCCCGAGTCGCCTGACCCCCAAGTCTCTCCCCTCGCCCTCTCAACCGCAGTCCTTGCCATCACCCGCGCCCGTATCGACCCCCGGAGGCAGATGCCTTGAATAGCCCGTCACGCCCCTGGTGGATGACCGGCGTTATCTATCACGTGTACCTGCGCTCGTTCGCCGACAGCAACGGCGATGGGATCGGCGACCTGCCCGGGCTGATCCGTAGGCTCGATTACCTGAAGGGATTGCCGGACTTGCTCGGCATCGACGCCATCTGGGTCTCGCCGTTCTTCCCTTCGCCCGATCGCGATTTCGGCTACGACGCGGCCGACTACACAGCCGTCGACCCGCGCTACGGGACACTGGCCGACTTCGACCGCCTGGTCAACGAGGCGCACCGGCGCGGCATTCGCGTCCTGCTCGATCTGGTCTTCAATCACACATCCGATCAACATCCGTGGTTTCTGGAGTCACGCAGCTCACGGACGAACCCCAAACGCGACTGGTACGTGTGGCGCCATGCCAAGCCGGGCGGTGGGATGCCCAACAACTGGCAGTCGGTGTTCGGCGGAAGGGCCTGGCAGTGGGATGAGGCGACCGGCCAGTACTACTATCATCTGTTCCTCAAGGAGCAGCCGGATCTCAACTGGCACAACCCGGATGTCCGCGCCGCCTTGATGCAGGTCGTCCGCTTCTGGCTGGACCGTGGGGTGGACGGCTTTCGCCTGGACGTGTTCAACGCCTGGTTCGAACGCTCCGGGCTGCCCGACAATCCGCCCGCGCTCGGTCTGCGCGGCTTCGACCGGCAACGGCACGTGAACGACATCGACCAGCCGGAGATGTTCGATGCCATGGCCGAGCTGCGCGGGATCCTGGACTCCTATCCGGACCGTACTTCCGTCGGGGAGCTCTTCGGTCACGACCCGACGAAGGCGGCATTCTACTGCGGCCGCCACAAGCTTCATATGGTCTTCAACTTCCGGTTCACCGACTGCCGCTGGCGGCCGCGGGCTTTTCTCGACGCGGTGGAGCGATGGGATCAGGCCCTGAAGGCGGACGGTTGGCCTTGTTACGTGTTGAGCAATCACGACGTCTCCCGGGCCGTCTCACGCTACGGCAGGACCCATCCCGACGCAGTGGCCAAGGTCGCGGCGGCGATGCTGCTTACGCTGCGCGGGACGCCGTTCATGTACTATGGCGAAGAGATCGCCCTCCTCGACACACCGCTCAGGCGTAGCCAGCTCCTCGATCCACCGGGGCGGCGCTACTGGCCGGTCTATAGAGGAAGGGATCCGAACCGGGCGCCGCTGCCCTGGGATTCTTCGGACGGGGCGGGCTTCACCACAGGACAGCCCTGGCTTCCGCTGCACCCGGACCATCGGTCTCGCAACATTGCCGTGCAACGTGGCGATCCGCGGTCGGTGCTGTCTTTCTACCGATCTATGCTCGCCTTGCGGCGAGGCGCGCCGGCGCTGACCGAAGGCTCGTTTGAAGCCATCGACACGCATTCCCCCCGCGTGCTGGCGTACCTGCGACGGTCCGATCGCCAGACGGCCCTCGTAGCGCTCAACTTAAGCGCGGCGCCAGCCAGCCTCACACTGCCGCCGGAGCTCGCCGCCCGCAAGTGGAACGTCGCGCTATCGGCCCTGCCCGTGCCAGAGATTCCCGCTAGAAGCGATATGGTATCGCTAGCCGGTTTCCAGGCGATGATCTTGACCTCCGACCCCTAAGCGGGTTGTCCCCGCTCAGCCCCCGAGCCTATACTTGCCCCGTGCAGCCCGCACCCCGCTACCCATTCGTCACCCCGAGCACGCTGCGTATCGCCGGGTCGATCCTGACCGGCAGCCGGCGCGATTTCCTTTCCGATGCGCAGCGCCTGGTGGCCCAACTCCGGCCCGCACCGATCGTCGAGGGCCTCGTCCCGGACATGACGGGCTCGGGGTGGCTCGTCATCGCCAATCACCTGCACAGCCAGGCCTTTCGCGCCTGGTGGATCGCCTTGACGGTTACGACGGCTTTGGAGGCGCGCCTGCACTGGATCATGACTGGGGCGTGGGTGTACTCGAACGGATGGCAAAGGCTGACGCTCGAGCCGGCGATGGACTGGGTCCTCACCCGCTTGGCCAGAGTGTACGGGTTTACCAGCATGCCGCCGATGCCGCCGCGGCCGTGGGAGGTTCAGGCTCGCGCCCGGGCCGTGCTGGCCGCCGTCAGGTTCGCCGAGGCCAACCCCGAGGCGATCATCGGATTGGTGCCCGAAGGCGGCGATTCGACCGACGGCAGGCTGATGCCGCCGCCCTCCGGCGTTGGCCGGTTCATCCATCTGCTGACGCACACCGGGCGTAGGATCCTGCCCGTAGGTGTGTTCGAGGAAGATGGCATCTTACATCTGAAACTCGGTGCCACCTTCTGCCCTCCTGGCCCGGGCCCGCGCAAGGATCGGGACCGCTGGGTTGTCGAAACCTGCATGAGGGCCGTCGCCGAGTGTTTGCCGATGTATTTGAGAGGAGCCTATGGCTAACCAAACGACCACCACCCAACGTGCGGGCGCCTTCGAGCTCTTCGCCATCAACGCTTACTGGCCGGGGCTGTCCTTCATGTGGAACAGCCTGCATGTGATCATCCTGCCGGCGGTCCTGTTGGCGTTCGTCGACGACGCGCGCAAGAACACCGTGCTGGGCCTGCTCACCTTCGTGGGCCTGGTGATCGCCCTGGCCATCCAGCCGATCTCCGGCGCCCTGAGCGACGCCTGGCACTCCAGGCTGGGACGA
>JBGOYQ010000293.1:0-2759 GCA_041479735.1 Anaerolineae bacterium
CTGGTGCTGCCCGGCATGCGGTTCCACTGAGTTGACGCGGTCGGATGGCGGCCTGCGTTGTCATGGCTGCGGTAGACTATGGAGCTTCCGCGACGGCATCTACGATTTCGAGAATCCATCGGAGGGCGGCAAGCCGAATCGGACGACGGAGGGGCCTCCACCATGACCGGCCGCCTCAGCCTGGCAGGGCGCTCGGCTATAATCCCCGCCTGACTGCCCCTCGCCCACGACCCGATGAGGGCGCCGAGCGCGGGTCGCCTGGGACGCGCGCCCACCCCTCGCACACCGATCACCCGGAGTACGTCGACAGGAGACGCACATGCTGCCGCAACGCGATGCCTATCCGGTTGAGATTGCCGGCTTGAAACGCCAGTTGCCGTTGTTTGAGGTGGCGCCGGGGCTGCGCATCGCCGTCCTCAACATCCTGGGCGACACCGAGCTGGTCGAGGCATGTGCCCAGGCGTTGGCCGAGAAGCTCAACAAGCTAGACTATGATCTCCTGGTGACGGCCGAAGCCAAGAGCATACCCCTGGCGCATGCCCTTTCGGTGGCCGTCGGCAAACCCTACCTGGTCCTGCGCAAGGCCTACAAACCCTACATGGGGCAGACGGTTCAGGTCGAGACGCTGTCGATCACAACCGGGAAGCCTCAGACGCTCTACCTGGACGAGAAGGACCGCGCGGCGGCCAAGGGCAAGCGCGTGGCGCTCGTCGACGACGTCATCAGCACTGGCTCGACGCTGGAGGGGATGCGCAAGATCATGGCCCTGGCCGGCGCGCAGGTGGTCGCTGAGGCGGCGGTCTTCACCGAAGGCGACCCGGCACAGTGGAAGGGGATCCTCTCCCTGGGCCACCTGCCCCTGTTCCAGACACCCTGATCATCACCCAAGCGGTCCTTCATCCTCCTCGGCCGGCCACTCCGATCCACCTGTGGGCGTATGGAAACTGATCCCGAGCGCGCCTTCACTGAGGCCGAACTTCGACGCCACACCGGCGAGCGTGGCGCCCGGATGTATATCGCCTGCGCCGACGTCGTCTACGACGTCACCGATTGTCCCAAATGGCGCACGGGGCTGCACGAGCAACTGCATTTCGCCGGTCTGGACCTGACCGCGGAGTTTCCCGATGCTCCCCACGGTGATGAGGTCTTCCGGCATCCGTGCGTCAAGCGGATTGGCAGGTTGGTCCCGGGATAGATCGGGCGCACCGGCGTTGATCGCAGGTGACGACAAAACCGGCGTCCAGACGGACGCCGGCCGTGTTTGGCTGCCGATTGGTGTTACGGCCAATCGTAGCGGGCCGTGTAGTGGACCTGGGCCTGCCCGTTGGCTGGGACGTGCACGCGGAACTCGATCGTCGATGAGTCCACCTTGGTGTAGTCCGCATTGGAGCCCAGGATGCGCCACTCGCTCCAGCGGGCGAGATGCTCGACGACGCGCACCTCAACCGCCTCGCCCTTATGATTGCGCAGTGTGATCTCGAACGTCTCCTCCAGGCTGTTGGCCGAAGGCCGGCGGAAATCTGTCTGCTTGCGCTCGCCGACGACATCGAAGGCGTCGCCGACGTACAGGCGCACCGTCTCACCCTTGGGCGTGTGATCGATCGTGTCCTCGCCGATCAGCAAGGCGGCGCCGTCGATATCCTGCTGGTAGACCCGGACGCGACCGGCGGGCATATCCGCCTTGACATCCTTCGTGTCGAACTCGACCATCGTCATCACTTTGGGATTGGAGACCACACCATAGGCCTGGTCGGTCTGAAGCGATCCATAGAACCGGCAGTACCAGGCGTACGATTGACATTGGGCTCCATCGTAGACGAAGAACTTGCCGGCTGGGACCTGGGCGGCCGAGACGAACTGAATCTGCTTGGTCTCGTTGTCGCGAACGGTCACCGGCCGCGGCACCTGGTACAAGTGGTACTCGAAGAACGACCGCTGCTCGACGGCGGCCGGGGTCGGCGCGGCGGCCGTCTCCATCAGCACCTGCTTGGCCGCGTCGACGGCATTGACGCGCTGCAGGTCGCCTGCAATTAGCTTGAGCTGCGCGTCGCGGAAGGATGCGCCGCTGGTGTTGTTGAGTGTCACCCAGCCGTCCAGATCGACGGACTTGGAGTCCTGCGCCAGCAGAAGGACATAGTCGGCGCGCCAGGTTAGTCCGCCTGTCAGGTATGTCACCTCGACGTCCTGCGTGCCGCTGTGGGCGGCCTGGACTCGCCAAAGCAAGGTGGGGCGTGTCCGCAATCCTTCGGGCAGCTGCGGGAAGGTGAAGTTCTGGACATTGTCCAGCTTGAGCACGGTCACGCCGCCGTCGGCGCCCTGCAGGATGACATCGCCGCGCCCGCTGAGCAAGTTACCGCGGTATTCCTTGCCGTCTTTGGTCACGACCGTGATCGGCTGGTCGACGTACTTCTCGAGCAAGGCCGCGGCGCCAACCAGGTCGTATTCGTAGTTCTGCTCCAGAACCCAGGTGCCGGCGGGATCGCTCAGGGACTTGAACAGCACCGTGGTCGGATCGATCGAGGCGGCCACGTCTCGAAAGGCGATGTCGTTGATGCCCTGGACCAGGCTGAACTGCCTGTGATCGCGCACGAGCGCCGTCCCCTGGTTGTAGACGGTGAGCGAGACGGCCGGTCCGGCAGCCTCTACGCCGGGCGTGCGTGCCGCCAACGTGGAGGTCGGACTGGCGGTCAGCGAGGTGCACGCGGCCGCCACGATGGCCAGTCCAGCGGCGGATACCAGGAGCAGGCTGAGGCGACGAA
>JBGOYQ010000294.1:0-2757 GCA_041479735.1 Anaerolineae bacterium
CCGAGAGCCGCCACTACGGGCAGGGGTTCCTCTTCCTGGCCTACTTCCTCGATCGATTCGGTGAACAGGCGACCAAGGCGCTGGTGGCGGACAAGGCCAACGGCCTCGACTCGATCGACGACGTCTTGAAAAGCCTGGGAGAGAAAGATCCGGCTACGGGCGCCGCGGTGACCGCCGATGATGTCTACCGGGATTGGGCCGCGGCCATGGTGCTCGAGGATCCGTCCGTTGCCGACGGGCGCTACGTGGTCAAGAAGGACCCGGCCGAGCCGAAGATCACCTTGGGAGGCCAGGTCGATTCCTGCCCGCTGGCCTCGCAGACGAGGACGGTCGAGCAGTACGGGATCGATACGATTGACATCCATTGCAGCGGCAACTACACGCTGACGTTTGACGGCGCCACCCTGGCCAGGGTTGTACCGGCCGATGCCCACTCCGGCAGCTATGGTTTCTGGTCCAACAAGGGCGACGAATCGGATATGACCCTGACCCGCGCCTTCGATCTATCGCAGGTGACCGGAAGCGTAGCCGCCGACTACTGGGTTTGGTACGACATCGAGAAGGACTACGACTACGTCTACCTCGAAGTGTCACCCGACGCGGGCAAGAGCTGGACCATCTTGAAGACGCCCTCCGCCAGCCTCGACAATCCTTCCGGAAATGCCTACGGTCCGGGGTACACCGGCAAGAGTGGTGGAAGCGACCAGTCCCAGTGGCTGCAGGAGACGGTCGATCTGTCGGCCTATGCCGGCAAGAACATCCTGGTCCGGTTTGAGTATGTGACCGACGCGGCGGTGAACGGCGAAGGGTTAGTGCTGGATGATTTCAGCATACCCGCCATCAACTACAAGGCCGATTTCGAGAACGGGATTGACGGCTGGCAGGCCGATGGTTTCGTCCGACTGTATAACCGGGTCCCTCAGACCTACCGCGTCGTGCTGATTGAGAAAGGCAAACAAACCACGGTCCAGGATGTCAGCCTGGATGACCGGCAGCATGGCCAGGTCAACCTGGCGCTCGACGGCGGCGAGAACGAGGCCATCCTGGTGGTGGTGGCGACGACCCGCCACACCTGGCAAACCGCTCCGTATCGCGTGACGATCAACCGCTGAATGGCACGGACGCATGCAGGCAACGGGGCCATTCCCCAGGAGGGGAATGGCCCCGTCTTGTCATCAGGGTTGACGGTCTGGGCTTTGGTCCCGGTGCACGGCCGCCGGTGATCTAGTCGGCGGCGCCGTCCGCCTTAGGGTGGCGCAGGGATTCGAGTTCCGCCTCGAGCTGTGCCCGCCTGGCCGAGTAAGCATCGCGGACGTCGTCTTGCACCAACTCCAGTTGGCGCCGGGCGCGCTGCCGCAGCTCCTGGCCTGAGGACGGCGCCAGAAGGAGGGCGACCGTCGCGCCGACCAGCGCGCCGCAGACCGTGCCGGAAATGAAGCTCAAGAAACGCTGCATGGCTCACCTCCCAAAGTTTGATTATCGCACACAATCAACGTTCGCCCCAAACGCTCGGCCTGAGTTGGCTTGAGGGCGATGTTCCGCCGTAGTACACTGGTCCAATGCCGCCCGGCCGAATCGTTCTTCGGTGAGGGCAGGATTGGAGGCTTTCCGTGATCGCTATCAACATCGAATATTGCGCGGTCTGACACTACACCGATAGAGCCATCGGTCTGATGGCCGAACTGATCCAGGCGTACGAAGACCGGATCCAATCGATCACTCTGGTCCCCTCGGACGAGGGACGGTTTGAGGTGACCGTTGATGGGGAGCTGATCTACTCCAAGATGAATACCGGGCGGCATGCAGAGTCGGGCGAGATCTCGCGGCTGATGCGCAAGCGCCTGGGCGAGGACGGCGGGCGTGGCTGAGGCGCGGGCGGGCGTCTTCTCCGGGGCGCGGCCCACCGGCCGGCAACACCTGAGCAACTACCTGGGCGCCATCCGCAACTACGTCGCCTTGCAGGCCGAGTACGAGTGCATCTACTGCACCGTCGACTTGCCGGCGTTGACCACGTTGGAGGCGACCGGAAGCCTGCGCGACAACACACGCGAGATTGCGCTCGACTGGCTCGCGGCGGGAATCGATCCCTGACAGTCGATCCTGTTCATCCAATCCCACAGCCTGCTGGTGACCGAGCCGCACACGATCCTATCCGTGGCCACCCCGTTGGGCAAGCTGACCGACCTTCCGACTTTCAAGGAGAAGGCTCGCCAGCAGTCGCACAACATCAATTACGGCCTGGTGGGATATCCGGTGTTGATGGCGGCCGATATCGCCTTGTACAGCGCCCACCTTGTCCCCGTTGGCGTCGACCAGGCGCCGCACATCGAGTTTACGCACGAGGTCGTGCACTCCTTCAACTTCCGTTACGCCACCGAGATTCTGGTCGAGCCGGACATGAAGGTGACGGAGGTTCCCAGGGTCCTCGGCACCGACGGCCAACAGAAAATGAGTAAGAGCCTGCATAACCACATCGAGCTGGCAGCCACGCCCGAGGAGACGACGCGACGGGTGATGACGATGGTCACGGACCCGCGGCGGCTGCGGCGCACCGACCCGGGCGACCCGGATGTGTGCAACGTCTTCTCGATGCACAAGATCTATTCCGGGGCCGAAGAGGTGACGATGATCAACGCCGAGTGCCGCAAGGCAGGCATCGGCTGCTTGGATTGCAAGCGGCGCTTCGCCGGCATCCTGAACCGGTCGCTCAAACCCTTCCGGGAACGGCGTTCGCAGATCGCCCGCGATCCAGACTAC
>JBGOYQ010000295.1:0-2740 GCA_041479735.1 Anaerolineae bacterium
CGGACGTCGGCCTCGCTCCCGGCCGTGGATGATGCGGCCGAGTAGGCTCACCGTCTATTCGCCCGGCAGCTCGTAGAAGACCAATTCCGTACTGCCATAGCGGCGCCGGTCGAACAACTCCAGCCGTTTGAGGTTCAGCTCATGGAACTCCGAGGGGTGTATCTGCACGATGACCCAGGCATCGGGATTCAACCATGCCGGGTTCTCATCGACGAGTTCCACAGCCTTTGACCACATCTCGCGATTCTGCGGGGGAGCGATGTACAGGTAATCCACCCCTGCCGATGGGCGTCGTCCCAACACCTGAAACGCGTCACCTCGGATGACTTCGGCCCCCGACTGAAGGCCGGTCGACTGAAGATTCGCGTGGACGGTCTCGATTGCCCTTGGGTCGCTGTCGACAAAGACCACACTGCGAGCCCCGCGGCTGAGGGCCTCGATCCCAACGCTGCCGGTGCCGGCGAACAAGTCCAACATGCGTGAGCCTGCGACATCCCTGCCAAGGATGTCGAAAAGGGAGACCTTGACCCGATCACTAATGGGCCGGGCGGAGTCGCCGGGGACCATGCGAAGCTTGCGGCCCTTGGCGGTGCCTGTCACGACCCGGATACCGCTCACCGGGCATGCCTCGGCCTGACCAGGTTGCGCGTAGCCTCGTTCCTCTTATAGCTAGACATCCAGATGTGGAAGCTTGCTACTGGTGGCTATGCGAAGCCTACTGCGCGACGCGCTGCCAGCAAATTGGCGCGCGGCGCAATGATCGGCACCACGCAGCCTGTGCCCAGGATGAACCCGCGACCTTGGGTCGCACCGATTGCCTCGCGGGCCTCGGTCTCGACGGAATGCGGATCGCCCAGCACCATCGTGTCCCACCGCCGCAGCCCGCCGCACAGTGCCGCCCGCGTCCGCTCCCTGGCGGCCGCCAGGTCCGGGGCGGTCTCTCGATCATGCCAGTTTACGATCTGCACCGGGTAGCTCTCTGCCAACGCGAACATCACGCCCTGGCCATGCAGGTGCAGCACATTCAGCCACAGCCCGCCGGCAGCCTCAAGAATGCGTCGGTCGAATGGTTCGCCGAATCGACGATAGGCCTCGAGCTCCATCAGGCGGAAGGTCGCCTGCTGGGCGGCATAGAAGATCCCGGCGATCCCCTGCTTGCGAGCGGCCTCGACGAAGCCGATGGTGGATTGCGCGATCGTCTCCAGCCCGGCGAGCACATCCTCGGGCGCGACCCGCAGATGCTCCATGAGTTTGCCTTCGCCGGCCAAGTTCTTGGCCTGCGACAGCGGGCTGAAGACGGTTTGGACGAAGGGCGTGTTCGGATCGAGTCCTTCGCCGATCAATTGAAGGCAGTGGAGTTGATCCCCAAGACGACCCTTGGTTGGGTCGAGCTTCTCAAGTGCGCGCCAGTCTTTGGCGTCGACGACGACGCGTTTGGAGTATTGCCGGGTACCCTCGGGGTCACCTTTCCACACGTCCCGGACCCCCCAATCCCCAACGCAGAAGGACGAAGCCGGGGTCACCTTAACGAAGTCGAAATCGAATTCGTGTTGATAGGCGAGTGTAGCTTCCGCCAGCAGGGCCGGGTCCTGATCATCTACCGGAAAGTGGCGCCAGAGCGCTACCGGCGGCCGATCCGCCACCTCACCTGCGATCGCCGCCTCCAGCCGCTCGCTGCGCGTGCTCATATGCGCACCCACGTTTCAGGCTCGAGGTTCCAGCCGCCTTGTTCGAGCAGGTTCACGTGCCCGACCAGCAAGCGCCTCAACATGGCCGCCCGCGTCTTATCCTCCACTCGGTCGACCCTCAGCAATGCCTCCCGAAACGCGCCGACGGCCTCGCGCTGCCGGCCCAGCTGCTTGAGGATCAGGCCTTCTACGTAGCGCAGGTCGAGCGCATCCGGGAATGGCTCCAGCCCGGACCGGACCGCCTGCAAGGCATCTTCATACTCGCCCGCGCCGTACAGGCCCCAGGCTTGGGCGGACACCGGGCCGGCATCCACCCTGCCGGGGTCGGCCGAGAGCTGTCGCACCCCCCGAGACTCTTCGACGGTCTTGTCGGTTGACCCTTTGGCCATGCTCCCCGTTTCTCGCCCGTTCAGCGCCGGGTTCGCTTCTTGGTCTTCTTGGCGCGTTCGCTCAGCAGCCCAGGGATCGCTTCAGGATGATCGGCGACCGGGACACCCACGGCTTCCAAGGCCCTGACCTTGTCGGCGGCCAAGCCCGACCCGCCTTCCACGATTGCCCCGGCATGCCCCATGCGTTTGCCTGGAGGCGCGGTCCGGCCGGCGATGAAACCGACGACCGGTTTGGTCATGCGGTCTCCGATGAACTCGGCCGCCCGCTCCTCGTCTGCGCCGCCGATCTCGCCGATCAACGCGACCTTCTCGGTCGCAGGATCGTCCTCGAACATGGCGAGCGCATCGACGAACGAGGTGCCGTTGATCGGGTCGCCGCCGATCCCCACGCAGGTCGACACCCCCATCCCGGCCAGCTTAAGCGCATATAGCACCTCATAGGTCAAGGTGCCGGATCGCGAGACGATGCCGACATTGCCAGCCAGCGCGATGTGCCCAGGGATGATCCCGACCTTGGCCTGCTCCGGTGTCAGCAGCCCGGGACAATTCGGGCCGACCAATCGCACGCCCTTCTGGTCCAGAACGCGCCGCACCTGCATCATGTCCTGGACGGGTATGCCTTCGGTGATGCAGACGATCAGGGGGATGCCGGCATCCGCCTCC
>JBGOYQ010000296.1:0-2728 GCA_041479735.1 Anaerolineae bacterium
CGCAGGATGCCGTTGAGAACGATCAGCACCGGAATGTACACGACCAGACATAGCCCGGCAAAGATCAGCCCGGAGTTGGCGGCGGTCTTCGTCCCGAGCGCCAGGGCGAATCCCACCGGGAGGATGATGGCGATCAACGGGACCGCCAGGATCAATCCGATGAGCCAACTGCCGACGACCACGATCAGCCCCATCACGATGATCGGCCCCAGATTGGATTTGAGCACCTCCCAGGCGCGGCGGAAGGCGTCGAAGACTCCCAGGTTCTCGATCACGAGGGCGATCTGGGTCAGCATCACGTACACGCCGATGATCAGCCCGGCGGGGATCAGCAGGCAGAGAAGCGGCGCCAGACACAGCAGCCCGATGCCGAACGTCCCGATCGCAACCAGGATGACGGCGACCGCCACGACCAGGCCGACCAGCAGACCGAGGATCCAGAACAGGATGCGGACGCCGAGCAGCTTCCAGAAGTAGGTAGTTCCCATCCGGAAGGCCTGGCCCAGGCCGGTCTCGCCGCCGCTGTCGGCCACGTTGAAGGCGCCGATCAAGCCGCCGTCGCCGATCACGCCCAGGACCAAGAAGGCCAGGCCGATGACCAGGATCAGCAGCAAGGCAACGATGCCGATCAGGATCCAGGTTTGCGGCGCGATCGAGTTGAGGAAATGCTGAAGTTGAGGGAATTCCTGACCGCTCGTCTGGAAGCCTCGGAAGCCGCTCGCCTGGCTGTTGGCCCCGCCTCCGCCACCGCCTCCCCCACCGGAGCAACTGGAAAGAATGCCGAGGACCCACAGGCCTTTGTACTTCCACGTGATTTGCCAAGCACGTCGTAGAACTTCACCGTAATCCATGATCTTCTCCTCTCTTTCTATTTCCAACCGGCGGAGGGAGGCAGTGCCTGGTTGTGACGGGCTGCGTGAGCGTCGTCGGCCCTCCCAGGTCTACTCCCATTCGATCGTCGCCGGAGGTTTGCTGGATATGTCGTACACCACCCGGTTGACCCCTGGTACCTCGTTCACGATGCGGTTGCTGATGCGGGCCAGGATATCGTACGGTAGGCGAGCCCAATCGGCCGTCATGAAATCGTCGGTGGTGACGGCCCGGATGGCGATGGCTTCCGCCACCGTGCGTTGATCGCCCATCACCCCCACGCTAAGCACCGGCAGCAGGACGGCAAAGGCTTGGGCCGTTTCGCCGCGCAGCATGTCGGCCGCGCCAAGTTCATCCGTGACGATCTTATCCGCGGCCCGCAGCCGGTTCAATCGCTCCAGGCTGACTTCTCCCAGACAGCGCACGGCCAGCCCCGGGCCGGGAAAGGGCTGGCGCCAGACCAGCGACTCGGGCAGCCCGAGAGCCAGCCCGAGGGCGCGAACCTCATCCTTGAAGAGGTAGCGCAACGGCTCGACCAGCCCGAAGCCCAGATCCTCGGGCAGCCCGCCGACATTGTGATGCGTCTTGATCCGGGCCGCCACGCGCCGGTCCGGGCCGCTCGACTCGACGACGTCGGGGTAGATCGTGCCTTGAACCAGGAAACGAGGCTCGCCCACGCGCCGGGACTGCTCTTCGAAGATTCGGATGAACTTCTCACCGATGATACGCCGCTTGGCCTCCGCATCGGTCACGCCTGCCAAGGCGTCGAGGAACGTCTCGGTGGCGTCGACCGCGATCAGCCTGGCACCAATCGTCTCGCCCAATACCTGGACCACGGCTTCGGGTTCGCCCTGACGCAGCATTCCGGTGTTGACGAAGACGCAGGTCAGCTGATCGCCGACGGCGCGCCGGACCAACGCCGCGGCGACGGCCGAGTCGACCCCGCCGCTAATACCGGCCAGCACTGGCTCCGACCCAACCTGTGACCGGATGCGCTCGATGGCCGTCGAGATGATCGCCTCGGGAGTCCACTCCGGCCGGACCCCGCAGATGTCCACGACGAATGCCCTCAGGATGGCTGCACCCCCGGGCGTGTGGTGCACCTCGGGATGGAACTGCAGTCCATAGCGCCGGTGGCGTGAGTCGACCATGGCCGCGATCGGTGAGTTGGTGGAGCGCGCCAGCGGAACGAATCCCGCCGGCACCTCTTCGATGCGGTCCCCGTGCGACATCCACACCGGTTGGCGGCCGGCGGGCAGCAGCGGATCGTCGATCAAACGCTCGACCTCGGCCGGCCCGTATTCGCGACGGGCGGAGGGCGCGACCCGACCGCCCAGGGCGTGGGTCAGGGCCTGCATGCCGTAGCAGATGCCGAGGATAGGCAGCCCGGACTCGAGGACGAAGCCCGGGACCTGCGGCGCGCCGGGCTCGTACACCGACGACGGACCGCCGGACAGGATGTAGCCGCGCGGGTGGATGGCCTGAACGGCTTCGGGTGGCGCATGGTAGGGAAACAGCTCGCAATAGACGTTGGCCTCGCGCACGCGGCGGGCGATCAGCTGCGAATACTGCGAGCCGAAGTCCAGGATGGCGATGGAGTCCACGTGTCAGGAGTCGGCGAAGACGAGCTTGCCGTCGGACATGTCGGTGATGATCGCCAAGGCCTCGATGGGGATGCCCAGCGGCGCCAGCAGCTGGCGCCCGCCCTCAAAGCTCTTCTCGATCAGCGCGCCGACGCCGACCACTTTGGCGCCGGCGGCCTGCGCTAGGCGGATCAGCCCCATGATCGTCTGGCCGGTCGCCAGGAAGTCGTCGATGATCAGGACGCGTTCGCCCGCGCCCAGGTACTCGGGCGAGA
>JBGOYQ010000297.1:0-2705 GCA_041479735.1 Anaerolineae bacterium
AGCTCCCTACGTGGGCTGGTTCGGCCTGCTGCCGTACGCCGCGTGGCGCGGCCTGGGGGGCTTCCTGCTGGGCTGGTTCGTCAAGCGCGAGTCACCGGAATCGATGGCCTCGGCCTAGTCAGTGGCAACTTGACCTGGGCGCGTCCAGACGCGGACCGGCGCACCTTCCCATGATGCGCGGGGCCGCGCCTTCTAGGCCAACTTACAGTCTCCTTGAGATTTGGCCCGGGACGTGGTCAAAGGCGGGCGGCTGGGCTACAATGAGTCTGGGCCACTAGGCCCAGACTCTTGTTTGCCGAGTGCCCATGCCGCTGAAAACCGGCGCCGTTCTCCGTCATCGCTACCGGATCGAAAACGTCCTCGGCCAAGGCGGCATGGGTGCCGTCTACAAAGCCATCGACGTCAACCTCGGCGTAACGGTGGCGGTGAAAGAGAACCTGTTCACGACGGAAGAATACTCGCGCCAGTTTCGGCGCGAGGCGACCATCCTGGCCAGCCTGCGGCATCCCAACCTGCCCCGCGTCACAGACCATTTTGTCATCGATGGCGAAGGCCAATACCTGGTGATGGACTTCATCCAGGGAGACGACCTGCGCCAGAAACTGGAACATGGCGGGCCCATCGCCGAAGAGTCGGCCCTGCCCTGGTTCCTGGAGATCTGTGACGCGCTGGCCTATCTGCACTCGCGCATCCCGTCGATCCTGCACCGCGACATCAAACCTGGGAACATCAAGATCACGCCCGAGGAACGCGCCATACTTGTCGACTTCGGGCTGGCGAAGGTCGTCGATGAAGATGGGGCGACCACCACCGGCGCCAAAGCGATGACGCCCGGGTTCTCGCCGCCTGAACAATACGGAACCGGCCGGACCGATCCGCGCACCGATGTGTACGCGTTGGGTGCGACGCTCTACGCCGCGCTCAGCGCAACGATTCCAGAAGACTCGCTCGAACGGGCCATGGGCCGGGCGGAGCTGACCCCTCTGCGGAAACGCAATGCGAAGGTGAGCGCGGCGATCGGCCGCGCCGTCGAACGGGCGTTGGCGGTCCGGCCCGAAGACCGATACCAATCGGTGGGTGAGTTCGCGGCCGCGCTGGGGGCGGTGCCGTCGGCAAGCCAACCTACCGTCGCGCGCAGCTACCCGTTCCTGGAGAAGACTCAGCTGTCCCCGGCGAAGACCGTGGTCCGCTCGCGAGGCGAGGCCGCGCTGGCGCCGGTCTCGCCTCGCCGTCCCTGGCCCCTGATCGCGGTGGGGGTGATCACCGTTGCGCTGGTGCTGGCCGGGGCTGCCTACGCCGTGCCGGATCTCGGGCGGGCCGTGACTGGCTGGTTCTCAGGCACGGGAACTCACACGGGCCCGGTCGCTTCCTCGCCCACGGCCGGCCGGCTGCCTGCCTCGGCGACACCCAATCTCGTCGTGTTGCCCGCGAGCCCAACCTCCGGCGAGATCACGACGCCGATTGCCTCGGTCGGCCCAACCGCCACCAACTTGCCGTCCGTCGTCCTCCCGGGTGGGCCCACGCCGACCGGAGGTGGGATCGGACAGATCGCCTTCGCCTCCACGCGGACGGGGATCGCGCAGGTCTACCTGATCAATGTCGATGGCACCGGTCAGCGTCAGCTCACCAACCTGCCCGACGGCGCCTGCCAACCGGCATGGTCGCCCGATGGCAAGCAACTGCTGGTCACGTCCCCTTGCCGCGGCAAGCAGGACGCTTACGATGGTGCCGGACTGTGGCTGGTCAACATCGATGGATCGGGCCAGGAGCAATTGCCGACGGCGCCTGGCGGCGACTATGACCCTGCCTGGTCCCCCGACGGCAAGCGGGTGGCGTTCACCTCGCTGCGCACGAAATCGCATGTGCCACATCTGTTTGTCATGAACCTGGACGGCAGCGACCTCAAGGAACTCAGCCAACAGAGCCTCGATCGAGACGGACAGCCGGCTTGGGCCCCGACCGGAACCCAGCTTGCGTTCGTCGCCAACCGCGACGGCACGACGGAGATCAGGCTGGTGCCGGACTACGGCGGGGCCTCGCAACCGTACTCGCGTCCAGGCGACAGCGACGCCCTGCACCCGGATTGGTCCCATGACGGCAGGATGGTCTTGTTCGAGAGGGTGATCGGAAGCATTCCACGGATCGCGGCCCTGCCGTTGGAGAACCGTGGGGGAGCCGATTACCTCATCTGCCCGCAGGGCCCGCAAGCAGGGCAGCCGATGGCCAAGCCTCGCTGGTCCCCCGACGATCGCTGGATCGCCTTCGAAACGTGGCCGTCCGGCGACAACCACGAGATCGCACTGATGACCTCGAGCTGCACCAACTACACATTGCTGACCTCCGATCCCGGATTCGATTTCGATCCTGCCTGGCGCCCGTAATCCCGAGCCGCCCACGCTCTCCGGCCAGACCGTCCGTCACCCGCGCCGACCCAACAGCTTGCGCAAGAATCTCACCGCACATGGAGGGAATGCAAATGTGGTGGTTGTGTCGAAGCCCCGACCACCACATCTGCGAGTCACCCTCCCCGCGGAGCTCTTATTGGCGCGCTGCTAGCGAGCCGGCACCACGTGTCGGCGCTATCGAGGCCGCCAACGGACAATTCGCGACAAGGCCGGTGGCAGCGCGGCCTGTGGGAAAACGGGAAAGGTATCAGGTGTGGCCATGAAGTCTGTCATTGTTGGGGACGCGAGCTTGAGCGGATA
>JBGOYQ010000298.1:0-2703 GCA_041479735.1 Anaerolineae bacterium
CACGTTCTCACGACCGAAGAGCTCCTGGCGCTCCAGCGCAAAACCGATCGCGTGTACGTCGATCCGGCGTTAATCGAGTACGCCGTTCGGATGGTGACCGCCACCCGCAGCCCGAAGGAGGTCGGACTGGAGGAATTGGGGCGGTTCATCCTATTCGGGGCAAGCCCGCGGGCCTCGATCAACCTGATCCTGACGGCGCGGGCTCTGGCCTTCGTTCGCGGGCGCGACTACGCGCTTCCGCAAGACGTCCTCGACATGGCGTTCGACGTCATGCGACATCGCCTGGTCTTGTCCTACGAGGCGCTATCCGAGGAGGTGACCGGCGACGTGGTGCTGCAACGGATCCTCGATCGCATTCCCATCCCGGTGGTGCCCCTGCGTGAGCCAGTCAGTGTCCGTGACAACGCCTGAGCGCATCCTGCAGCGGCTCGACTGGCAAGTCGTCCGCCGGTTGGACGGACTCTTGCAGGGCGACTATCGCAGCCTGTTTTACGGCTACGGCGTCGATTTCGCCGACCTGCGCGAGTACCAGCCCGAGGACGACGTTCGCTACATCGACTGGAACGTCACGGCGCGGATGAATACGCCGTACGTGCGCAAGTATGTTGAGGACCGCGAGGTCACGGCCTGGTTCCTGCTCGACCTCAGCCCGTCGGTCGATTTCGGCGGGGCGCAGACGCTCAAGCGTACGATGCTGATCGACTTCGTCACCACCGTGGCGCGCCTGCTTACGCGTCATGGCAATCGGGTCGGCGCCATCTTCTACGGCGCCGGCATTGAACGCACGATACCGGCGCGCGGCGGGCGTGTCCAGGTACTGCGACTGACGCACGACCTGATGCGCCATCCGACCTTGCCCGGCGCCCCGTTTACCGACCTCTCGCCGCTGCTCGCAGGTGGGCTGAATGCCATCCGCCGGCGCTCGCTCATTTTTCTGATCTCGGACTTCATCTGTGCACCGGGTTGGGAGCGACCGTTGGCCCTGCTCAATCGGCGGCACGAGGTCCTGGCCGTCCGCCTTTGGGACCCGCGCGAGGTCACCCTACCCGACCTCGGGCCGATCATCATGCAAGATTCGGAGACGGGCGAACAGCTGTACGTGGACACACACGACCGGCTGTTCCGCCGGCGGTTTGAACAAGGCGCCAAGTCCCGGGAAGTTGACCTCGGTCGTGCCTTCCGCCGGGCCGGCGTGGACGTACTGTCACTCTCGACGGACGACGACCTGGTCCGCTCCATCGTCCGCTTCGCCAACCTGCGCCAGCAACGGCGCAAGCGAGGCTAGCATGCACTTGGACGGTTCATCGGCCAACAGCGCTCACCTCGCCCACCGCAGGCTCGGGCGAGGTGACTTCTCGCCGAGAAGCCCTTCGGGCCCGGGAGATTGATCATGTCTTTCCAATGGCCCGCGATGCTGTGGACTCTGGGGTTGATCCCGATCTTCATCGGGCTGTACATCCGCACGCAGGCTCAGCGGCGCCGCCTGGCGGCGCGCTTCGGGACTCTGGGCATCGTCCAGCAGGCCGGCGGCCGACCGCTCGGAGTGCGGCGCCACCTACCGGCCGTCCTCTTCCTGGTCGGGCTGGCGATCCTGCTGGTCGGGTTGGCGCGACCGCAGGCAGTTGTTCCCCTCCCGCGCGAGGAAGGAACGGTCGTGCTGGCGTTCGATGTCTCCGGCAGCATGGCGGCCGATGACATGAAACCCTCGCGAATGGAGGCGGCCAAGGCTGCGGCGCGCGACTTCGTTCAGCACCAGCCGCTCAGCGTACAGATCGCGGTGGTCGGATTCAGCGACAACGGCTTCTCGGTTCAGGCTCCGACCGATGACCACGATTCCATTCTGGCCTCGATCAACCGGTTGGCACCCCAGCGTGGCACCTCGCTGGCTCACGGTATCCAGGCCTCGCTCAGCACCATCGCCGCGCGTGCGGCCGAGAGCCCGCGCCTATACAGCAATCTTCCTCCAGCCGCCACCCCGACTCCGACGCCGGTCCCGCAAGGCAGCTTCGCCCCGGCCGTCGTCGTCCTCCTGACCGACGGCGAGAACAATGAGTCGCCAGACCCGTTGGGAGCGGCGCGGGCCGCGGCCGACCAGGGCGTGCGCATTTACACCGTCGGCATCGGCAGCACCACAGGCACGACGCTGCACGTCAACGGCTTCACCGTCCACACACAGCTGGATGAGGCGCTCCTGCAGCAGATAGCTTCACTGACGCAGGGCGCATACTTCCATGCACAGAGCGCACAAGACCTTCTGACGATCTACGACGGCCTCAGCCCTCAACTGGTGGTCAGGCCGGAGAAGACGGAACTTACCGCAATCCTGGCGGGTGTCGGGAGCCTGCTCCTGCTTCTCGGCGCCGCTTTCTCGCTGCTGTGGTTCGGCCGCGTGCCTTGATCGCTGGCGCGGCCGCGCCACGCGGCCGGTGAGGTGGCAGATGGATTGGCTTTGGCCAAGGTCCCTGATCCTGCTGGCGGTCATACCGCTGATCGTCGTCGCCTACATCTGGATGTTGCGCCGGCGACGCCGGTTCGCGGTCCGGTACTCCAGCCTGGTGCTGGTTCGCGAGGCGCTTCCGAAGTCGTCGCGCTGGAGGCGCCATCTCCCCTTTGCGTTGTTCCTCCTGGGTCTGGCGAGCCTGATCGTCGCACTCGCGCGCCCGGCGGCCGTCGTCAGCCTGCCGACCAATCAGACTAATGTCA
>JBGOYQ010000299.1:0-2702 GCA_041479735.1 Anaerolineae bacterium
GGGGCACCAATCGAGCGGAACGTCACCAGCCTTCCGTAACCCCAGCTTCGAAAGCTCCTCCGCAAAGAGCAAGGCGTCCCCGAGAAGGGGACGCCTTGCTCTTTGCGGACGTCCCCTGCATGGGCCTGGTCCGAAGAGACAGCGGGATAGCCTCGGCACGCCACCTGGACGGCTCGCTTCTTGCACGCACCTTACGGCCCCGCATGCCGTAGCGCCTCCGGGGCGACTGCTGTAAGGACCCTGTATGGCCCAGAACACAGTGGCCTCGGATACTGTTAGAGCAGAGCGACGGGCGGTTTGTGCCCGGGATTCGGCGTGTAAAGGGCCGGTTGAAGGTGGGTGGAAGATGGTTCGATGGTATGGAATTCGTCGTTTGGTATTGCAGGGCGGCATCGCGACTTTGATCGCACTGGCCGCGACCGCGAAAATCGCCGCGGCCGGAGGACAAGGAACGATTCGCTCCTTGGTTGTGGCGCCTCAACGTGGCGATCAGCTCGGGGTATCGTTCACAATTACGAGCGTCGTCGTAGCCAACAACGACATCAACAACAGCAATGTCAAGTACATCCTCACCGACCCGAACGGGGCATCGGTCGCGCTGCCCGTCGGCTGTTCGCAGCCACTCGGCGGAGTCGTCGGCGGCACCCCGGTCGCCGGTCCGGTCTGCGGGTTCTCGAATTCAGCCTTCACCGTCTCGGGAACGTACACGGTCACGATTTGCTGGAGCAAAGGCGGCTCGAGCAACTGTCAGATCATCGGGCCGGAGGATGGGTCGACGAGCTTCTTCTCTGTCCCGACGCTGGGCTGGCCGCTAGGTCTCATGGCGCTTGGGCTGCTGGCCGTCTTCTTGTGGCGGCGACGTGTTGAGTTCGCCGAGGTGGCGGCGTGAACGAAGAATGGCTCGCCGCCGGCCTGGCGGTGTACTTAGCTGGATTGCTGGCCCTCCGCGGACAGCGTAACGGCCTGATCGGTTACCTATGGGCCGCCTTCGGCCTGGCAGCATTGATCATCGTGGCCGGCCAGGTAGGCGGGTGGAATGTGCCCCTGGGCACTTTCGAGGCCCAGATATTGGCAGCCGGCGCCGGCGCCTTGCGATTTGATCTAACCACGATAAGCCCGGCGAGCATGGTCGTGCGCGACCCCACCGGTTGGTCCATCCTTCAGATCGGGGTTGAGTGCTCGACGTTAATCGAGATGGCGGTATTCACCGGCCTCTTGGTCTTCTACCCACGCTTCACGCTCTCGCAGCGCGCAGCGCGACTGGCCGGCGGGTTGAGCGCCACCTTCGTGCTCAATCTCTTGCGCCTGGCGGTCATCGTCGCCATGGTCGCCCTTCTGGGGAAGCCGGCCGTCCCATGGGCGCATGCGATCGTCGGCCGGATGGTCTTCTTCGTCGGGGTGGTCTACATCTACTGGCGCATGCTGACGTTGCCGACGCTTCACCTGGTTCGCCGCGACCTGGAGGTTTCGGGCCGCGCCATTCGCTGATAGACAGGCGGTAGGATGTTTTCAGGTCTGGATGAGTTCATTCTTTCATGGGGCGTCTGGCTGATCATTCCGTTCCTGGTGGACGTGGTCAAGTCCTTGTCGGATTCGTGGACCGTCTGGCGCGTATCCAGCATGGCGCGCCCTTATCCGCCGCTCCCGCCCAGGCGCCTGCCCAAGGTGTCGGTCGTCATCCCAGCCTACAACGAGCAGCTGGACATCGACCGGTGCATCACCAGCCTCAAGGCGCAGACCTACCCGCATCACCTGATCGAAGTGATCGTGATCGATGATGGCTCGACGGACCGGACCGAGGCAGTCGTCAACGGGCATATCAACGGCACCCCGCACTGGAACGGCCACATCCGACTGCACAACCGCGTGATACCGGCGCGCGAGTTCGGCGGCGTCATGACGCTGGTCCAGGGGCAGCATCTAGGCAAGCCGACCGCCGTTAACCTCGGCCTGGCACGCTGCCGCGGCGAGCTGATCTTCGCCGTCGACTCGGATGTGGTCCTCGAGCCGGAGGCGATCGAACAGGCCGTATCCGCATTTCAGGTCGATCCGGAGCTGGCTGCGGCGACGGCACACCTGATCATCGACCCGGAGCTTCTCGTCGAAGCGGACGGCCTGGGGCACATTCGCCTGGATCACGACGACATGCCGGTCGGGCGGCGCTTGAGCGCCAGCGAACGCTTCCTATCGGCGTCTCAGTTCCTGGAATACCTGCAATCCTTCCGCATCGGGCGCCAAGCCGAGGCGGCTCGCAATGAGCTCTTCACCCTGTCCGGCGCCTGCGCCATCTTTCGGCGTAGCGTGCTGCTCAACATGCGCGGCTATCGAGGGCGAACGGTCTCCGAGGATACCGACGCCACGCTCTCGGTCCGCAGACTGCAAGGCAAGGTCGGCTATATTCCGCAGGCCCGCGTTCATCTCGCGCCGACTACTAGTTGGGTGTCGCTGTTCTCCCAACGAGTCCGGTGGCAGCGGGGAGAGTTGGAGGCATTGGCGGTGAACGGCGACCTGCTCGGGCATGGCTCGCGGTTCTGGCGCTGGAGCATGCCGCGCCGGTTGCAGAACGATCATGCGCTGGCCCTGATGCGACTGGTGTGGGTATTTCTGATGCCGCTGTTCCCGATCCTGGGGTACTCTCCGGCCGTGATCGCCCAGGCGATGGCGATGATGTATGCTCTGTATGTCGGAGCGGATGCCCTGCA
>JBGOYQ010000300.1:0-2700 GCA_041479735.1 Anaerolineae bacterium
CGGAGGATATGTCATGGCGCCGACCAACCACATCCAGGCGGACGTCCCCCCCGAGTCGCTGATCGAAGTGTACCGATTCGCGCAAGACTACGGCCGCTATGCGGGTCACGCTGACTAATTGGTGGCTCCCGCACGGCCCTGGCCTCACAGGCGACGATGACAAAAAGCGTCCCTGCCTCTCGGCAGGGACGCTTTACAGGTACCCGGTTTGCGTTTCCAGAGCTAGTTGCCGGCGGACACGCAACGGTCCGCCTGGCACGACTCGTCGCTCCCGACGGGCGTCCTTCGTCCGCAGAACTAGCGCGTCAGAGACTTCCAGCGGTCAAACGAAGTCTGGGTTCGCCGGACATTCTGCATCATTGTCTTAGCCGACGGCTTGGCCCAGTCCGGCGCGGGCACGTCGTAATCGAATCCGGCAAGCCGAACTCGCTCGATCTTCTTTTCCAGCAGATACTCAATAGCGGCGATCAGCGGCTCGTCCTCGGGCATCACCAGCGTCCAGGCGACCCCCTCGGCCTCCAGCCGCGCCGTGCGTCCGATTCGGTGGACGTAATCCTCGGCCTCGTCCGGCACGTCGAAGTTGACCACGTGCGACACGGCATCGATGTCGAGGCCGCGCGCGGCGACATTGGTGGCAACCAGGATGCGCGCGGCACCGGATCGGAAGCCCTCGAGAGCCCGAATTCGATCCTTCTGGTTGAAGTCGCCGTGGATCTCTGCGACCGACAGAGATGCCTCTTTCAGCTTCCGCGAGACGAAATCCGCCTCCTGCTTGGTGCGGGTAAAGACGAGAGCGCGGTCGACGCCATCCTGCTTCATCAGCTCGACCAATAGCCTGGTCTTAAGATGCTTGGCTATCGGGTAGAACTGCTGGCGAATGGCATCGGGCGGGCGGACGGTCTCGATGTCGACACGAACGGAGTTCTTCAAGAAGCGATAACCCAAGGCGACCATGGCCGGGGCCATCGTGGCAGAGAACAGCAGCGTTTGCCGGGCGTCCGGCATCCTGGCGACGATGGCCTCGATATCCGGCAGGAAGCCCATATCCAACATGCGGTCCGCCTCATCCAGGACCAGAATCATCACATCATCCAATCGGATGTTGCCGCGCTGCATGTGGTCCATCAAACGGCCGGGCGTGGCGACGACCAGGTCGACCCCGCGCCGAAGCGCCTGGGCCTGAAGGCCGATCGGGGCCCCGCCGTAGATGGCGGCGACCCGCAGCCGGGAGAATTGTGCCAGCTGGGTGGCGTCGCCAGCGATCTGAATCGCCAACTCACGCGTCGGGGCCAGCACGACCATTCTGGGCTGCGTGGAATGCTTCGCGGAAAGCAGGTGCTGGAACGAGGGCAGCAAGAAGGCCAGAGTCTTGCCGGTGCCTGTCTGGGCGGTGCCCAGGACGTCTCGTCGATCGAGCGCGGGTGGAATGGCCTGCTGTTGAATGCGGGTGGGGTTGTCGAACCCCTGGGCGGATAACGCCCGCCGCAAGGGTTCGTCTATCTCTAACTCTTCGAATCTCATTGGTGCTTGTTCCTTGTCCTCCAAAGGTCTGTCGGCTCACAAAAAAACCGCCCCAAACGAGGAGCGGTGTGTCTGCCGATCCAACTTTAGTCGACAAACTATAACACCAAACCCGGCGGCTGTCAAACGCTGCGACTCGGAGCCTGTCAGGCAAGCCGTGTCGCCATCCGCGGGGCTACCGGTCTCACGGGTGGGCGCGTCTCCGTGACCTATCCACGTAGCCTTCACAATCGTTCCACATTTGCCTGTCAGCATTCGTCATGTGACATTCGTGCATCATAGGAGGCTCATGTGAATGGCAGAGTTGCACTCAGGGTTGTGTTCACTATCGGTTTAATCTTGCTGATGCTGGGGGTCGCGGCCGCAATTGGCTGGATGGCCTACAATGCCGGCCTGGCGCAGGGCATCGCCCAGAACAACGTGGCCGTGGCACCGCAGGCCGCGGGCCCCGCCGCCATACCAGTTTACCCGTTCCGGCCATGGGCGGGCCCCTGGTATGGGTTCGGGTTCGGTCCTTTGGCTTGTCTGTTCCCGCTGCTTTTCGTCTTCCTGCTGTTCGCTCTGATCCGGTCCGTCGTCTGGATGGGCATGGGTGGGCATCGCTTTGGAGGCTGGGGGCCGCGCGGCCCGCTCGGTGACCGCCATCAAGGCTGGCGCGAGATGGCGGAAGAGTGGCATCGCCAAGCCCATTCCAAGGCCGAACCCGACGCGTCAGACAAGGGCGTGTGAGCCCGGGGAAGCATCGGAGCGCGACCATCGCCCCTCCCCACGCGTAGGTCTGGGGAGGGGCGTCCGCAGCGCAAGGCAGCCATACACCTTTGCATGCAACGGTCGATTGAGGTTGAATCAGCCGGAGGTTCTGGCTGGCATGACGAAGATCCTAGTCGTGGACGATGAACCACAGATCGTGCGCCTGGCGCACGACTATCTGGCGCGAGCGGGCTACAGCGTGTCGACCGCCGCCAACGCTGCAGGCGCTTTGGCGGCCGTCCGCACGGATAAGCCGGATCTGATCGTGCTCGACCTGGGCCTGCCCGACCAGGATGGGCTGGACGTCACCCGGGCAATCCGGCGCGAGTCGGATGTCCCGATCATCATGCTCACGGCGCGAGGGGAAGAGTCGGATCGACTGGTCGGCCTCGAGCTGGGCGCGGATGACTACATGGTCAAACCATTTAG
>JBGOYQ010000301.1:0-2673 GCA_041479735.1 Anaerolineae bacterium
CTTGCGGCCGGCTCACCAGCACAGCCATACCTCTCCATCCCGTTGAGGACGCCGGAAAACTATGCCCCCAACGATGCCTCGGCAGGCGACCTGGACGGCGACGGCGAGTACGAAATTGTATTGCACCAGACCGGGCGCGGCCGCGACAACGCGCAGGCCGGCATCACGGATCCGCCCATCCTGCAGGCCTACAAGCTGGATGGCACCTTCCTATGGGAGATCAACCTCGGCATCAACATTCGCGAAGGCGCCCATTACACTCAATTCATGGTTTACGATCTCGACGGTGATGGCAGGGCTGAAATCGTCTGCAAAACCGCCGACGGGGCCGTCGACGGCAAGGGCAAAGTCATCGGTAACCCGGAAACAGATTATGTGAGCCGCGCACAGGACAACAAGCTGGGCAGGGTCCTCGACGGCCCGGAATTTCTGACCGTCTTCGACGGGAGGACAGGCGCGGCCCTGGCAACGACAGCTCAGGAGGGGCGCCCACGACGGCTCTGCAGGGCAGTCATGGCGAGGACAAATGCATAGGCGCTCGTGTACGGGACAAGGAGGATCAACGAAACGGTGGCCGAGTCCGAGACGGCGCGGAGGATGGCCAGCAGCCCCAGCGCTACGACCAGGACCTCCCCCGCCCAACCGGGATCGAGCGGCACCTGATAGATCTTCGAGCGCCAATCGCCAGTGTCATTCAAGCTCGCATACTTGGGCGTACGGTTGAACTCCCACTCGCGACTTGTAAGCAGCGCCTTGCCCGCATCGATGGTGTTCATGAGGCTGATCCCGCAACCGAGCAGGAAGAGGACTAGGAGACTGGCTAGGTTTGATGCGACGGGCAGGTGTTGTGCCTTGAGCGTCACGATCGACGAGAACCATGGCGCCACCGTGCTGACGACGATGACTGTGACGAGAGGGCCCCAGAGCAGAGGCCGCAAGCCCGCCGCGGTCAGAGTCGTGAGGGACCAGTGCGTGCGGAGAGAAGCGAACGGACTGTTGAAAGAGAAGACCGTATTGCCTAGGCCCAATAGCGTCGCCAGGCATGCCATCAAGAACGAGGTCAGCATTAATGGATGGATCAAGTACCCGGTCAAGTGCAGGAATGCCTGCAGCCGCTTCTTGCGATCTACGTTCCGGTCGCGAAGCAGGCTCGGGAGGATCTTCCGCGCGGTTCTTAGGGATCCGCAGGCCCATCGGGATTGCTGCTTCTTGAAGCTGGGGACGGTCAGAGGAACCTCTCCCGGGGTCTCGACATCCTTCAGATAGAGAATCCGGTATCCCTTTCGCTGCATTCGATAGCTGAGATCCAGGTCTTCGGCCAGGGAATCCGTCTGCCAGCCGCCCGCCTCCAGAACCGCGCTCCTCCGCAGAACCCCGCCGCTGCCGTTGAAGTTCTGGTAACAAGAAGCGGCGAACCGGCCCGTTTGCTCAATGAAGAAGTGGACATCAATCCCAATGGCGATGGCTCTGGTCAACAGGTTGTAGTCGCGGTTGAGATGTGACCAGCGTGTCTGCACGATGCCGAGGGAAGGATCCCCGGCGAAGTACGGCAGCGTGCGCTCGAGAAAACCATCGCGAGGGAGGAAGTCGGCATCGAAGACGGCGACATAGTTCTCCTGCGTGCGATCGAGGGCCGCTTGGAGCGCACCGGCCTTGAAGCCCGCGCGGTTGCCTCGGCGCATCACCTCTATTCGGAATCCCGCCTCCGAATATGCCTCGACGAGCCGATCGATTTCCGACGACGTGCCGTCGTCGGAGTCATCCAACACTAGGATCCTCACCCGCTCGCGGCCATAGGTCCCAGCCATGCGAGTGCAGCTGTCCAGAAGCCGAGCGATCACGTACTTCTCGTTGTAAACCGGGAGATGGATACAGACCGCTGGCCGAAAGTTGGGCAGGTCCGGGAGAGGCGGGGACACATACCGTTGCGAGGCGTTGAGCAAGTAGTATTGATTCGCCGCGTAGACGATGAAGGAAACGGTCAGGAGCAGAGAGAAGCCCACCAGTAAGTAGGGAAGCCACATGGCTCGATCAGCCCTAGGTCCTCACAGGCTCAGTCAGACGGAGCTACCGCGGCGCTGCGGGGAGCATACCATCTTTTGCCCTCCCTCTCTGGCGCTCGCCAACCAGCCATGATTCGTCATTCGCATCCTCGGGGACGGTCCGCATGCCGCGTATACGTCGACATCAGCCGCCAGATCGCCTCTTGGCTGAGGGGGCGTCGTTGGATGGGGAGTAGAGGTTGCTCCAAAGGCGCGGGACAATTCTCGTCTGAGTCCCATGCAGGCCAGACGGCATGGATTGCCAAGACCGTCAAGGTTCTGAGTCTGCCAGGGGATACGGAAGACTGAGACCCTCACACGGAATCCGGAGAGAAGCGAGCAAGGGTCGTAATCGCCAATCCCGGGTCCTGCAAAACTCCGACGCGGGGATTCCCCGGCCCACATGGCCGTAGGCCAGGGCGGGCCGGTGCCACCACCGCCGCTTGGCCAAACGACTGAGCACGCTGAGAGGCAAAGCTCTCTCCCTTTCAAGGAGACCCTTGCCCTACACTCGAGGGTAGGTAAGTGCGGCCGGTTGGCGCGATGAGTCTATCCGCACGCATAACCGACGCAATCTATCGAGACTCGCGCGCGGCGCCGCCGTGAGCCTTGTGAGGCTGCCGGCCGCAGC
>JBGOYQ010000302.1:0-2671 GCA_041479735.1 Anaerolineae bacterium
GCACGCGCAGCGTCGTCGATGCGGCCATCGCGGCTGGAACCGAGCGTTTGGTGCTGATCTCGACCGACAAAGCGGTCCAGCCGACGAGCGTGATGGGGGCCACTAAGGCCATGGCCGAGATGGTCGTGTGTGACGCCGCCCGCAGGGTCGAGCGCCCGTTCGTCGTGGTGCGATTCGGCAATGTCCTCGGCAGCCGCGGTAGCATCGTGCCGCTGTTCAAGCGGCAGATCGCCCATGGTGGACCGGTTACGGTGACCCACCCCGAGATGCAGCGCTACTTCATGACCATCCCGGAGGCGGTCCACCTGGTGCTGCAGGCGGCCGGGCTGGGCCGAGGCGGTGAGGTCTTCGTCCTGCGGATGGGCGAGCAGGTCCGGATCGTCGACCTGGCCGAGGATCTGGTTCGGCTTTCCGGGCTCGAGCCGGGCAAGGACATCGAGATCGTGTTCACCGGCATCCGGCAAGGAGAGAAGCTGAGTGAGGCACTATGGGACGAGGGGATGAACTATGAGCCCACAGCGCACCCGGACGTCGTCCAACTGCCCGGCGAGTTCCCCCTTTCGGGCGAATCGCTGCAGGCGACGCTCGACGAGCTCCTTCGTTTGGCGCGGGAAGGCGATGCGCAAGCGGTCGTCGGGCTGCTCGCCGAACGCGTCCCCGGTAATATGCTCGGCCAGGCTCCGCCGCCCGACCTCACCTGGGTTCTATAGCCGTCACCGGCCGGCCAGCGCGTTCCGGGACATGCCCTGGCCGAAGAAGACCAAATCGACCCGCTGGCCGATTCACGACAGGATGGGTTCTGGGCACCGCGTATCGCGATCGTTGCATCATCGAGCACACACACGTGACCGCAGGCATTTCCTCATATTCTGGCTGCTGAACCGCAGAATCAGAAACGATCTACCTTCCTACATACTCGCGGCGAAGTCCCCCTGCCATCCAAACCGAGATTGGGGAGCATGAATCTGAAACACGTCGTGTGGAGAGACTGGCTGCTGTTGCTCTCTGCCTGGTTCGTGGCGCTGGCTTCCGCGATTGGGGCATGGGCGTCGCATAGTGAAACGATCGAGCAAGCGGGTAGGCTGTTCGGCAGCACTCTCTGGGCACGCGGTCTCCTGGCCCTTCACACTGCCGCGGTTCTGGCTCTCCTGGTCCTTCCCGTGGTTGGAACGGCCTGGCACCTGATCCCAGCGGCGCGCCGCACATTGCCTTGGCCGGCGCTATCCGCTCACCGAATGCTTATCCTTCCTGCGGCATTGGCCGGACTGGGCCTTCTCCAGCCTCTGTACCTCATTGACATCGGTCGTTTCCAATTCACTCTGAACTTCGTCGCGACATTGCTTATTGTCGCTATCGTGCTTCTGCTCTTGTACGGGGAAGCCCGCCCCCTGGCCGCAGCCCCCGTGCTTGCGTTGGCATGGGTCGTCTTGGTCATCAGCACGCGGCTCGCTCTTCAAGCGATTCAACAAGCCCTTCGAAGTCAGCCGGGAGGGACGTGGGCGACCATTTGGGGATGGGTGTTCGCGGTGTGGATGGTCCTTGAACTGATCCTCCCGTTTCTGCTCTTCATCCCTCGGTTTCGCCCATCGCTCGCATCGAGCGCGTCGCACTTGGGACGGGTCCCCCTGTGGGCTTCAGCGGTGGTCTTTCTCATGGCCGCGGTCGTCGCCGTCGTCTTTCGGGCATCCGGCGCGGCCGTGACGGGCCTATGGGCGTTCCAAAGATTGGCCGGAGCCTTCGCCCTGATTGCCGCGTGTCTGGTGGCCCTCAGGATGCAGGGGCCCAATCAGGCGGCATCCGCTCATCAGCCCGATTTGACGGTGCGATGGTCTTGGGCGGCCTTCGGGATCATCGCCGTGGCCTACATCATGCAGGCGATACGCATTGGGCTGAACGCACTCTACTACCTGAACCCCGATGGCGTTGCCTACATGATCCTTGCTCGGGATTTTGGCCGCGGCCTTGCCGTGGTTCGCGGCTATTGGGCTCCACTCATGTCCCTAATCATTGCGCCGGCGATTCGCTTCGGGGCTGAGCCGCAGGTCGCCCAGAGGATACTGGCCGGCGTGAGTGGTCTGGCATGGGTGGCGGCGACCGTGCTTCTTGGCAAGCGCGCCGGCCTGAAGCGCATTTGGCTCGTCATACTCGCCGCCACGATGTCTGCAGTCTCGCTGCAGTTAGCCTTCATCCCGGTCACGCCGGACATGCTCAGTGCGGCAATCTTGGTCTGTTACTTCCTTCTCGTGACGAGCGATCGTTTCCTGGATCGCCCCTTCCGTTTCGGCGCGCTGGCAGGCGTCGTCGGCGCGCTGGCCTTCTACGCCAAGTTCTACAACCTGCCCTTCTTCGTCGTCCACATTCTCCTGACAGGTATGTTCTTGGGCGCTCGTGGAAAGGGCGTCCGCAAGTCTCTATCCGCCGTCGCGGCGGCGTGGATCGTGGTCGGCCTTCTGATCGTGCCATGGATGCTCATCCTGCGAGGACGCTACGGCTATCTGACCCTCAGCACTAGCGGATCCATCAATCACGCGTTGCACGGTCCATCGCAGATCGGCCACCCCTGTTGGGACCAACGCCTGTGCGACAAGCCTACAGACGTATTGATCCCGTGGGAAGACCCTCAGGCGGCAGACTATCGGGATCTTGGTTGGAGCGTTCTGGGAAGCTGGGA
>JBGOYQ010000303.1:0-2656 GCA_041479735.1 Anaerolineae bacterium
CCCAATGTCCTAGGATCAGTTGTGTGCTAGGGCGAAATCGATTGGAGCGATCGCGCCGCGCGCGCCCCGATCGGCCCGGTCGGATCCAATTCCGCCGCGAGTCCCAAAGCCGCCCGGGCGCGCTGCGGCTGCCCTTCGCCGAGGCGCAGCAGCCCAAGATGGAATTGGGTGGTCGCGGCCAGCGGGTCCATCTGCACCGACCGCTGGAGGAATCTGTCCGCCATGACCAAGTCACCCAGCAGGAAGTACGCGTAACCCAACAGGTCGCAGGCGGCGGGATCCGACGGCGCCAGCGCCAGCGCGTTGCGAGCCGCCGGCAGACCAGTTGATTCGACGTCGAACTCGTGGTCCAGTGAGAATTGTGCCAACAAGCGCCAGAAGCCTGCATCGTTCGGCGCCAGCGAGGTCGCTTGTCGATAGGTGGCGGCGGCCGAAGGCAGTTGGCCCAGCTCGGCGTAGGTTGCCCCGAGCTCGGCCGCAATCGCCGGATTGCCGGGATCGAGAGTGGCGGCCAGCTCCAACTCACCGCGGGCGGCCTCGAACTGTCCGTGCAGGCGGTCGTGCTGCGCGAGTGAGGCATGCGCCAGAGCTGACCAGGGCACGAGCTTCACGGCCTCCTGCAGAGCACTCAGGCCGTCGCCGCCGGCATTGTCTCGCGCCAGGCCGAGATAGGTGAGCACATTGGCGTCGCCTGGGCGGATGCGGAGCGAGGCCTCGAAGGCTACCGAGGCCTCGGGCCACTCGCCGTGCCTGGCCAACGTCTGCCCGAGGCGGGCAAAGGACATGGCGGGGTCGGCACCGGGCGGAACCTCCCGCAGGTCACGGAGGAGATCCTGTGCCAGTGCCGAACCACCGGGGAGGCGTTCGTCGGCCGCTCGAAGCGCAGCCGCCGCGCCGGCGGGCACGAGCACGGCCTGGATGACGCCCGCCTGGAGCAGCGCAGCCGGGTCGAGGCTTCCTTTGAGAGTCAGCTGCTCTACCCAGGCGGCTGCTTGATCTCGGTTGCCAGCCAACAAGAGGGAACGTGCCTGCTCCAGACCCACGGCCGAGGCCTCGGGACAGATCCGGTCAGTCGACTGAAGCGCGCGGAACGCATCCTGCTCGCGTCCCAGTTTGAGGTCGACCTGCAATTGGAGACAAGCCAAGTCAGCCGTGCTCAGGTCGAGGCTCCCGGAAGACCGCAAGGTGATTGAGGCGAGGTCGGCATCGCCGCCCGCTAAAGCCGTCTGAATCAGCAAGCGCCGAATGCCTGGCTGCGCCGGCATCAGCGTGTCCAACGTTTGGAGCGGCTCGACGGCGGAGGCCGGGCTACCACCCTGGAGTGCCTGGGTCGCGGTTTGGGCGGCGAGGTGAATCGCTGCCGGAATGGGACCCGGGCGAAGGAGGATGAGCGCGATGGCCGCCACCGCCAGATGGGGAAGCCGAGATCGAAGACGCTCCGTCAAGCTGGGGCGCTGCGTAGGGGTCACGCGTTGGATTATAGACTGCCAGCCCGCGTGCCGGACGCGGGTCGGCAGGAGGGTCAGGCTCGCTGGGGAGAGTTGCGCGGCCGGCGAGGCCAGGCGGCGAGCCCGACGGTGATGAAATAAACCGCGTAGGCCAGGACTTGCGAAAGCGAGGGGCTGGCCTCGTAGCCGAGCAAAGCCGACAGCGCCTGGCCGACGGCCGACTCATCGCTGAGGATGCCGCCCGCGTTCCACAGCGGATGAATGACCGCCGGCACCCAGCCCAGGTCGTTGAGCTCGTGCATCGCATGCGACACCAATCCGGCCGCGAACAACAGCAGAAGGATGCCCGTCGCCGAAAAGAACAGGCGCAGGTCGAGCCGGACGGTCGCGGCGTACAGGCCCACACCCAGGAGAGCTGCGCTTGCCAGGCCTAACAAGCCACCGAGAACCGTTGCCGACGACCGGCTGGCGAACATCGCTGCAGTCAGGAACAAACCGGTCTCGACGCCCTCGCGCAGGACGGCGAAGAATGCGACGGCGAATAACCCCCAACGCTGACCCGCCGAGGCGACCCGCGCTACGTCTTGCCGCAGATCCGCCTGGGTCTTGCCGCCCTGCTTGCGCATCCAGAAGATCATCCAGGTCAACACCCCGGCGGCCAGGACCAGAGTCGTGGCCTCAAAGATCTTCTCCGACCGGCCCTCCAGCCCGGCACCCAGACTGGCGAGGGCCAACCCGGCGGCCAGGCTGAGGACGATGGCCGCGCCGACCCCCAGCCAGACGACCGTCGACAAGTCCTCCCGGCGCATTTTTCGCAATGAACTCAAGACGACGCCGACGATCAGCGCCGCCTCCAACCCCTCCCGCAAAGCGAGCACATATCCAGCGACCATGCGTTCGTCCTCGCCCTCTTCGGGCCACTCCCGAGCGCGGTCGGGGCCGCTCTCCTAGTAAACCAATCAGGCCTTATTTATCAATATGCTATCACGCGTCGCCCGTGCCCGCGAATGATGATGAGCCCTCTCCGGATGCAGAATGTCACTATTTGATGGGTCCTGCACAATCCTGAGGCTATAATTGCGTTATGTTGTCCCGGAGGCGACCTTCATGGACCTCAGCCTGACGGCCGAGCATGAGTTGGTCCAGAAGATGGTCCGGGGCTTCGCCCAGAAAGAGGTCGCCCCCACCATCCGGGATTGGGATCGAAG
>JBGOYQ010000304.1:0-2652 GCA_041479735.1 Anaerolineae bacterium
AGAAGCCAGCGATCTCGACCGCCTCATCCAGTGTGTGGATGCGTTCCTGGATCAATGGTGCAATCCGTCGCAGCCTGGCGCCATCGGGATGGAAGCCGGCTGCTTCGAAGAAGGGTAGGACGCGTCCGGCAAGTTCGTCGGTGCCCAGTGCGCGGATATAGACGCCGTTGAAGTGATCGAGCTTGCTGAAGTTGACCGCAGCCGGGCTGGGCGTGAGCTTGGCGAGCGAAAATCGCTGGACGAGCTCATCCAGAGAGAAAAGCTCGGTGTGATCATCATAGGACCAGCCCATGAGGGCGAGCCAGTTGACGACTGCCTCGGGCAGGTAGCCCATGCCCTTCATATCCAGAGGATATATTGAGTTGACACCGCCCTTGGGGTCGACTGCGTGCCGCTTGCTCATCTTGCCCTTGCCGGACGGATTGAGGAAGACGGACAGATGTACCCAGACGGGCTGCTCCCAGTCGAAGGCTTCGTAGATCAGGACGTGTAGCGGGAAGGTGGGCAGCCACTCCGAGCTGCGCAAGACATGCGTGATGTGCATCTCGTGGTCGTCGACCATCGCCGCCAGGTGATACACCGGTAATCCGTTGGACTTCATCAAGATATAGTCGTCCATATCCGCGTTCTGGACGACGATCGGCCCGCGTATCAAATCCATCGCAGTTGTCTGGCCGTCGCGCGGCGTCTTGAATCGAATCACGTACGACTCGCCAGCCGAGCGTCGGGACTTAGCCTCCGCGGCCGGAAGGCGGCGGCACAGGCCGTCGTAGCGCGGCGGCTGACGGCGCTTCTGCTGATCCTGGCGCATCTGTGCCAGCCGCTCGGGCGAACAGAAGCAAGGATAGGCCTTGTCGCGATCGATCAGCTCTTCGGCGTAGCGGGCGTAGATGGCCTTCCGCTCGGACTGCCGATAGGGGCCGGAGGTCCCGCCGACGTCCGGGCCCTCATCCCAAAGGATCCCCAACCAATGCAAGCTGTCGATGATCTCCTGCTCGGCACGAGGATCAAACCGCTTCTGGTCCGTGTCCTCGATCCGAAGGATGAACTGGCCGCCGGTCTGTCGGGCGAGTAAGAAGTCGTACAGGGCGGTGCGAGCGCCGCCGATGTGAAATCGGCCAGTGGGAGAGGGCGCAAATCGGGCCCGGGCGGGGAGCGCAGCACTCATAGTTGACCTCGAGCAGGAATTCGACGGCGACCGACAGGGCCGCCGGAGGAACGGCCGATCGCCTTTTTAAAGCTCCAGTCGCTTATGGCGCAGCATGACGCTCTCGACCAGTCCGATGCCCAGAAGGCTGGCCACCAGAGAGGAACCCCCGTAACTGAAGAACGGTAGCGGCAGGCCGGAAACGGGGAAAAGGTTGAGGTTCATGCCGATGTTGAAAGCGCCCTGGAGCAGAAGGACGAGCGCCACGCCGTAGCAGATCAGCGCGCCGTAGGAATCTCGAGCCATGCGTGCGGCGCGCAGGCAACGGTAGATGATGAAGAGGAACACGGCCAGAAAGATGATCGCCCCGGCGAACCCGAATTCCTCCGACATCGCCGAGAAGATGAAATCGGTGTGGCGTACCTTAAGGAACCGGAGCTGGACTTGTGTCCCGTGGCCATAGCCCTGGCCAAACAGGCCCCCCGAACCGATGGCGATCAGTGCTTGATTGACGTTGTAGGTCGCACCGTGCTGAACGTTGGGATCCGGGAAGGCGAAGGTCATCACCCGCTGCATCTGGTAGTGCTTCAGGAAGAGGAAGTCTTGGCCCTTGGTATACCCCACCAGGAAGTATTCTGCCACGAAGGGGAGGATGATCAGGGCCGCAACCGCAGCCATGCCCGCCAGGATGGCCAGGTGGCGGAGCTTCACCCCGGCGGCCCAGATCAATGCGATCCAGATGACGGCCAGCACGATCGACGTGCTCAGGTCGGGCTGCAGGAACACGAGCAAGGCCGGCACCCCAACCAGGAGCAAGCTTCGAAGGACGACGCGCATGTCGCCGATTTCCTCGCGGTTGCGCGCCAGGTAGTCCGCCACGATCAAGATCATCAGGAACTTGGAGACTTCGGACGGCTGGATGTAGACGATCCCGACCGTGTACCAGCGGGCCGATCCGAAGCCGACGAATCCCGCCAACAGGACGAAAAGCAAGAAGGCCAAGACGAACAGGTACATCGGCCGCGAGATGGCCGACCAGAAACGGTAGTCGATGGCCGCCATGATCATGACGACCGCCAGACCGATGACGGCCCACAGGGCCTGGCGCGGCACGAGCTGGGCCAGGTTTGTGTTGCCGCCCGCCGCCGACCGAATCATGGCGACGCCAGCGATCGTCAGAGCCGCAACCGCCGCCAGAAGCCAGATGTCGAAATGGCGCCAGATCCGTGCGGAAACTTGCATCGACTCAGCTGATCTCTCGGCGGCGAGCCCGCGGCGGCGCCAGCGGGATGTCGGCCACCAGTCGCTGCTGGTTGCGATCGTGGGTCAGAGAGATCTTCACCAGTCGCTTGTCGATCTCGATATGGCGCGACAGGGTCGCGATGAGGTCGTCCCGCAGGGCCTCCATCTTGCCCGGCGGCAAGTCAGCTCGATCGTAGTTCAGGACGAGCTGCAGCCGTTCCTTGGCGGCGTGGGCGGTATGGCGGTCACCCCGAAGCCGATCG
>JBGOYQ010000305.1:0-2650 GCA_041479735.1 Anaerolineae bacterium
ACCTGTTCTACGAGTCGGGGCGCTTCCGAGTCTGAATGCCGTTTCCTGTTGAGGTTTGACTCGGGCGGACGCCAGCGGCGCCCGCCCGGCGCGTCTTCAGGCCGTGGCAGGCAAGCGCTCGGCGAAGCGCTGGGCCTTGTCAATCCGGTCGCGCAGCGTCGGGTGGCCGTGAAGCAGGAACACGACCCAGGCCTCCGGATCGACCTCCGCCAGATTTTGGTTGGCGAGGCGAGTCATCGCGTCGGCGAAGGCCCGAGGCTTACGGGTCTGCTCCAGAGAGAAGTCATCGGCCAGGGTTTCGCGCCAGCGGGAGTAGGCGTTGCTCAGTGGCATGGTCAACAAGCCGAGCCCGCCCAGCAGCAAGGCTAGAATGGGCAGCGCGGCCGGGTCGGCTGGGCCGGCGAGGCCCCATCCGGTCGCGGCCCATGCCAGGCCGAGGGCCGCCAGCCCGAACTCGGCTAGCACGACGGCCGTCTGCACCAGGATCGACCAGGGGATGTCGGCGTGGATATGGTGCCCGAGCTCATGCGCCAGAACCGTCTCGATCTCGTCGGGGGTGAAGTCGCTCAGCAGCGTGTCGCCCAGGATGATCCTGCGCGTGCGGCCCAGTCCGGTCAGCGCGGCGTTGGCGGAGTGCGTGCGCCGGCTCATGTCGAAAGTGAAGACACCCGATACCGGGGCGCCAAGCCGATCGGCCAGGCGAACGAGGCGGGCGCGCAGGTCGGCGTACTCCTCGCCCAGCGGCCGGACCTTGTAGAACAGCGGCATGAGCAGGACAGGCGACAAGCCGGCCAACACCACGGTCACCAGAGCGAAGCCGCCCGAGGCCCACAGCCACCAGGCAGCGCCGGCTTGCCGGATGGCGACATACAACGCGAGCAGCAGCGGCGCGCCCAAGACTGCGGCCAGGACGATCCCCTTAAGGAGATCGCTGATCCAGCCTGCCAGCGTCTGCGTCGATTGACCGAATCGGTGTGGCAGGACGAAGCCAGTATAGAAGTCGAGTGGCAGCGTGAGGACGAACCATGGCAGGCCCAGGCTAGAAGCGACGATCAGGAGCGATGCCCACCAAGGCAGGCTGGCGGGCAGCGAGCGGACGAGGCGAGGCCCCAGGTTGAGGCCAATCCACAACAGCAGGTAGGCGCCTCCCAGTCCCGTTTCAACCGCCCAGTACCGGCGTTGAAGGCGGGCATAGCGGGTCGCCAGGCGCTGGCGCTCGTTGTCAAGGGCGATGGTTTCCGTGCCCATGCCGGCATTCTAACAGACTGACCTCGACCCGCGGGCAGCCAGCCTCCGTGCCCGTCGGCTGGCGTTGTTCAGCTGCCGCGTCTCCACGGACTGCATCAGTCCATTGACGGCCTGCCGCCCTCAAACGTAGACTCACAGGTCCGGTCGGGATGAGGGCCACAAAGGCATGCATGTGGCGTTGGACGCGTGGGATCTCACCGAGCGGCCTTCGGCCGTGGAGGCATGGCGCACGCAGGAGATCCTGGAGATGAGTGGGCCCGCGGTTGCCGGCTGGCGTTGGAGCCTGATCCGCCCCGCAAATCGCCCGGCGGACCTCCCCCAGGAGGTGAAATCCGTAGGTGCAGGCATCCACACAGGTGAGTGGAGGCGTCTGCTCTTTGAGCAGTGGGCGCTGCCCCGCGCCGCCGCGGTCGCGGGAGCCGATGTTCTTCTGACGCTGGCAGGGAACCCGCCGTTTTCTTCCCGTGTTCCACTGGTGAGCGAAGAGCGCAAGGATATGCAAGCCGGGAAGGGCGTGGCTGCCCGGTTGCGAGGGGCGACCCGAGCGGCAGCCTCGCAGGGGGCATCCGTCTTCGCGTGCAGCGATCTGCCCGACCGTGATCGCGGGCCTGGAACGGCGAACCGGCTTTCCCCGTGGGTGGCCGACCGGTTCCACCCACAGGCCGAGGCTGAGGACATTACGATTCGAGCGCGCCATGGACTTAAAGATGGATATGTCCTGGGGCTGGGTGCCGGAAAGGAAGATATCGCCCTGCTCCTGAGCGCCTGGTCGTGGGTAGCTCCGTCTGTGGGAGAGTCGCATCCACTGGTGCTGGGCGGGATGGACGCCGGCGTCGCCCGCGCCGCTACCGCGATTGGGTTGGGCGACTCGCTCCATTTCGCCAGCGACGTCCACTACGGGGACCTCCCCGCGGTCCTGCGAGGGGGAGCGGTCCTGCTCGTGGCGGGCAAGCCCAGGCACGGCCAGTTCTTGCGCTGGGCAGTGGCCTGCGGTTTGCCTGTGGCCGCGGCGGTGACGCCCGAGGCGGAATCGATCTTGGGGGAGGCGGCGTACGTGACGCCATCCGGTGATGCGCGCGCCCTGGGAGCGGCTTGCCTAAGTTTGCTGGTTGAAGAGGATCTGGCAGAGTCGCTCCGGCTGTCGGGCGCGCGCCGCGCCGTAGCCTATCACTCGGGACGTGGCGTCGAGGAGTTGGCCGGGCTCTTGCGCCGGAGCGCGCATCCTGGCTAGGAGCCTGTAGAAAGAGGCGGAGGGGTGAACAGTGTATGTGGTGGGGCTGTCCCAAAAGGTCATATCGGTGGGACAGCCCCCCACTCTTAGCGCTATGAGTGGTCACGAATTGGGCTGAGAGTGAGCCTCACTGCGCGGCGAGCACAAGTTCGCCCCACTCTTCACAATCGC
>JBGOYQ010000306.1:0-2650 GCA_041479735.1 Anaerolineae bacterium
ATCGGGTGCATCCGATGACGATTCGGGCGATGGCGCAAGCGGGCGTTGACATGTCGGGTGCCCGGACCAAGTCTGTGGAGGAATTCCTGGGGCAACCCTTCGATTATGTCATCACGGTGTGTGCGCCGGCCGCTGAGGCGTGCCCCATCTTCCCCGGAAGAGCCATTCGCCTGCACTGGCCTCTCGATGACCCGGCCGAGGTCCAGGGCGATGAACCAACCAGGCTTCAGGCTTTCTCTCGCCTCCGGGACGAGGTCGAAGAACGCGTCCGGTCCTTCCTGGATGAGATCGCCCCGCCCACCTAGTACAACGGCGGCGTCCATCGACCGCGGGCTGGCCAAGTCGCGACCCAAGGCCGATGCCCGGATCGCACTCCCCCTTCAGGCTAGGCTGGCGTACGATGCGATGGGCCCGATCGAGGATGGGCATGAGATCGGCTGGCGTGGTCTTCTTGGAATTCGGGAGGGATGCATGGCCCGGGGGAGGGTCAATGGGCCGGAACCGCGGGTACTAAGGCGCGGAATGGCGAGATAGGCTTCCGCGAGCCCGAGGGGTGTGCATCGTCGTCCCCTCTTGGGCTCTCAGGTGGGCGAGGAGGGGCTCGGCTTCCCCGCATTCTGGATCTGAACCAACCTGACCCGATGCTCCACCGATGACCTCACACGTCACTGCCTGGGCTAGCCTTGCGGGTCAATCCCGGTTCTACCGCGCGGGCGAAAAGGATCACAAAGAGACTAGTGTGCAGGCTGCTCGGCCGGTACCTGCGATCGAGACGTCTCTAGGCAAACCGATCTCGGCATCTCAGGACCGGGTAAGTGGCCCTCCTGTGCACAATCCACGCACTCACCTACGGAGAGTCACCATGACCTTGGATGGGTCGGGTTGTGACCTCCAGAGGACGAGAGCGAAGCCAGGTTGCCCGCGTCGACGGCGCCAGGAGAACCCCACGGATCCAAACGGCCAGGAACGCTGGCGTGAAGAATAGTGATCGGAGGACTTTCCAAGGTTCGGGCACAAGCCAGAGTGCAATCCACAGGCTAACCAGGTCCCAGGCAAGCCAGATGGTGAGGAAAAGGGCTGGAACCAGCAGCCAATGGGAGCTGCGCAATCCGCCAAACCACAACGTGGCGCAGGCCATCGAGACGATAGGTAGCACGAACGACTTGGGTTTGAAAAGGACCGAGTTGAGCAGGGACCATGAGGCTGGCCCTCCGGCGAGCATTCGCAAGATCATGCCTGGGTAGTCCCTGACAAGTTGGGCCTGCCCACGGATCCAGCGAGCCCGTTGTCGCGTGGCCGCATCTCGGTCGATGGGTTTTGGATCCCGAACGGATGCGTGTCCAGCCCGCACCGGCCAGATTTGGCGCTCCACCAGGAGCATGGTCAGCTCTGCATCCTCCACGACCGTGTGCAGACGAGGCGCAAGCGATTCCAGCAATCCTCTTCGAATCGCCATCCCTGTTCCGCGAAGGCGCACAGGCCAGCCAAGCCTTTGACGAATGACATCATTGACGAGTTGCTCGGCGCGTTCCGAAAACGCGGCTAGACTGGCAATCGGTGAGGAGGACTGGATGGCCGGCTCAACATTGGCCTGAGCCACGGGTGTCCCGGATCTCATGGCCTCCAGAATCCCTTCGATAAAACCGACTTCAGGCTCAGAGTCGGCATCAAAGACGATGACGACTTGATCCGGAGACGAGTTGCGGTGCGTCCGGCGGAGCCACCACTCGAGTGCGGCACCTTTGGAGTTCGCTGGCATCGCAGAGCGCTCATGAACGTGAACGCCGGCGCGCCTGGCGGCCTGGGCCGTCGAGTCGCGGCAGTGGTCGGCAACAACGTGGACCTCGCAGGTCTTCCCAAGTCTCTCCTTGAGTAGCGGCAAGGTGCGCGCCAGGACCGCCGCTTCGTCTCGGGCGATGACGATGGCGACGGCTGCGGGCGCCTTCGGTGACTGAAGCCTGTCGTGGATCGCTATTTCGGCCATGGATTATGCCGTGGATTGTATCGCTTCAAGCGCTATGGGGCGGGGGTAGGCGTCCGGAATACAGGACAGGGTGTCCCCGGAAACCGATTCCGGAATGTGGTACACGCCTGGGTCGCCGTCGCCCCAAAATCATGGGAAGCTGGGGTTGGAGATTGGATCTCCTGGCTCGCTGTTGGGGTCGGTGTCTCTGAGGCGTCTGCAGCGCCTGCTTCCGTGGCTGTGGGCGAGCACTCCGGGCAGTCCGTGGGTGTCAGCGATCCGGCCACCAGCGCGGCTGATGGACTCGACGATGTCGAGACTGGGGGAAACGATACATATCCCAGGCTGTACGTTGCGAGGAAGAGCAGCGCCGAGAGCACGACCCCGGTGAACGTCCCCAAGACCCAGGAGAAGATGACTATCCGGTCGCCACTGGGCGGTTTTCCCGTTCGCATGTTCGTCGATGGTTGTTCTCGCACGGTAAGACCTCCAACTCCATTCGATAAGGTTCCAACTCTGCTGATGACCGGTCGCATCTAGCCCAAATTGGGCCCGAGCTTGACAGGTCCCATAAAGCCTGCCGTCCGCCTCACGGTGTGGGTGTGGGTGTAGAGGAAGGTAGAGGCGGGGTGAGGGAGGCGGTAGGGGACGGAGGGACGGGGGTCTCGGTGGGGGTCTCGGTGGGGG
>JBGOYQ010000307.1:0-2645 GCA_041479735.1 Anaerolineae bacterium
ATCGGAAGCTCCGGAGACCCGTATCTGAACAGCCTGGCGGGCCAGTACGGACTCGCAACCAACTACTTCGCTATAGGCCATCCTAGTTTGCCGAACTACCTGGCGTTGATCGGGGGAAGCACCTTCGGCATCACCAGTGACTGCACCGATTGTTACGTGAGCAAGCCGAGCCTGGTCGATCAACTCGAGGCAGCGGGCAAGACGTGGAACGCGTACATGGAGGGAATGCCTGCGCCATGCACGTTGGGCGATCACGGCAACTACGCCCAGAAGCACGATCCCTTCATTTACTTCGACGGCATCCGAAAGGACGCAGCCCGGTGCGGTCGGATTGTCCCCTTCGAAAAGTTCCCGATTGATCTGCAGCAAGGCTCGTTGCCGGACTTCGTCTGGATAACCCCCGATCTGTGTCACGACGCGCACGATTGCCCTCTGGCTACCGGTGATGACTGGTTGAAGCAGTGGGTTCCGGCCATCATCAATTCGCCCGAGTGGCGAGCAGGATCTGCCCTCTTCATCACGTTCGACGAGGGGCAGGGCAACCATGGATGCTGTAAGGTCGCACAAGGGGGAAGGGTGGCGACGCTCGTCATCTCCCCGTACGGCAAGCCCGGATTTCAGTCCGCGCAACCCTATGATCATTACGCCCTCTTACGGACGATCGAAGATGCCTGGGGACTGCCGCCCCTTGAAGGGGCTGCCGATATTGGGCCGATGGCCGACTTCTTTCAGCGATAGGGCGTCCGTCACGCGGCATGCAGCTTACTCGGCCAGGATCAGGTCCGACCCTCGCATCCCCCTCCGATCTCTGTTGGCTGACGGCTGACCGCTGAAGTCTCATTGCTGAAGGCTGACGGCTGATGGCTTTCTTCTGACGGCCGCCGGGATGCTATGGAGGGTTGAGCCTTCTATGAACAAGCTCACCGCCAGGCGGATGATGATTGGATCTACTCCGAACCGAGATGGATTGCCGGTCACCCCGGGCGGGACACGTCACCGTTCGAGCCCCCGCTCTCATATGTGCGCTTGCCGTCCCGGTGGAGTAGGCTTAGTCTGAAACGACAGGGCGAGAACGGGCCCAGCCGACGCCCCTCCAAGCCGACCGTCCCGCTCAATGATGACCCCCATGGCCGGCCCAAGGCGCAAGTTACTGCTCCGACCGCGGTACATCGTGGCTTGAGTAGGTCAGGCGCACAAACCAAGCCCATGCGTGTTTGACTCGGCGGGTATGCGATGGAAATGCAGACTTGCGGCACCTAAGCGTAATCATTCCCACACTAAACGAGGCGGACTATCTGCCCGGCCTCCTGGATGCACTCAGCGGGCAGACACGCCTTCCGGACGAAATCATCGTCGCGGACGCGGGTTCCACGGATGGCACAGTGGAACTAGCCCGAGGGTGCGGTGCAGCTGTCGTTCGGGGTGGAATGCCGGGCGCTGGGCGAAACGCAGGCGCCATGGCGGCGAAGGGCGACGTCTTACTGTTTCTTGACGCGGACGTTCTACCAGGTTATGAGTTCGTTGGACGAGCGCTTGCCGAATTTACGGATGCGGGCTTTGCCGTTGCGACATGTGCCATCGAAGCCTTGGGCGGGAATCTCGCCGACCAAGTCATCATCGGCGCCACGAGGCTCTACTTGCAGGTCATTCAACCGATTTCCCCGCGGGCACCGGGCGCCTGCATCGTCGTACGGAGCGAGGTCCATCGAGCCATAGGAGGATTCGATGAATCGCTCATGATGTCTGAGGATCATGATTACGTGCGGCGCGCGTCGCAATATGGCGAGTTCGGTGTCCTGACCAGTGTGCGCATTCCCGTTTCCCTCCGGCGATTGGAGAAGGAAGGGCTAACGCGCCTTGCGCTCAAGTTCCTCTGGTGCGAGATGTACGCTCTCGCCGGCAAGCCTGTTCACTCATTGCCGTTCGAGTACGAGTTCGGAACGCACCGGAAGGCTTCCCCGCCGAGGGGGGTACTCCTTGTTGACATCGCGCAATTGCGCGCACAGTTGGGGCAATTCGGGAATCCGCTCCAACGCTTAAGCAGGAAAGGACTAAACCAGCTCCGCCGCTTGGTCGAGTCTGAACCGATAGAGGCAACCCACGAACGCCTCCGCCTATTGCTCGAACACAACGACCTCGACGTGCTCGAGCGCTATTTGCGGCGACGCTTGATGCTGATGCGTACGAACCCCAGGTCTCTCCAGAACCGAATGAAGGAACTGCCAAGGGAGAGCATCCGGCTGCTGGAGCCATATTGGCCGCGATCACGCCGGCCGGAAGAGTCGCCACGAGAGCCAGATGATGAAGGTGCTCAGCAAGGGAGACCACGGTCGGGGACATAGGTGCGAATGGGCCCGAGGACATTGGCAGCATCTTCGTTGCGGCGGGATCGCCGAGGCTGCTCTCGGAACCCTCAGCGTCTTCCATCTCGGTGTCGAGGGGTTCGGACGGACGCATGTGAGTCAGGAGCTGCCGGACGTGCTCCGCGGGGCGGAGCTGCGCAGGACAGCTACGTCGGTCCAGCATCAGATGACCCGAGGCGCGTCGGTTACCACTCGGAATCGAAGGTCAAAGGCCGCGCGTGCGTCATGCCCCGCGATTCACAGATGCCCGCACTCGCGCTGTGCGGAGAACGAATGCTTGGG
>JBGOYQ010000308.1:0-2628 GCA_041479735.1 Anaerolineae bacterium
GGGCTCCGACCGGACGCCGTGTTCGCCGCCGATGATGACTCCGCCATCGGCGCGATTCAGGCTTTCCGCAGGGCCGGCGTTCGCGTACCGGAGGACGTGGCCGTCGTCGGGTTCGACGATGTCCCTAGCGCCCGGTATATTTCGCCGCCCCTGACGACTGTCCGGGCGCCGATTGAGTCCTCCGGCTATCAAGCCGCACACCTGCTGATTCGCCAGATCGACCGGGTGCGCTCGAAGTCTGAGATCCTGCTGGCCACCGAACTGGTCATCCGCCATTCGTGCGGATGTTCCGGTCTTGACCAAGCCTGACCGGGCGAATGGACCACAGCCTGAATATGGAAGTCGCCGAGGGGGTCACCAGATGCCTGCGCCACAAGCAGGGGGAGGAGAGACATCCGGATTGATTTGAACGGGGGGGGTCGCCCCACATACCTGGGCCGAGCAGCCGTGTTCCACAAGGAGGACAAGCCATGCTGTCACGCCGAACGTTCCCGCTGATTGGACTGCTGGTAGCGATGAGTATGGTGCTGACCGCCTGCGGTGGCGCCGCGAAGACTGAAACGGCGCCCGCCGCCACGCAAGCCCCCCCAGGCGCAACCACCCTCAAAGTCTGGGGCTTCGTCTGGACGGCAGATTGGCTGGATGCCATCAAGGCGGAGTTCGAGGCGGCCCACCCGGGTGTCAAGATCGAGGTCGGGCGGTTCGAATACGACCCCTACCGAGACATGGTCTTGACAACCTTGGCGTCGGGCGAAGGTGTCCCCGATGTCGTCACTCTCGACCCAATGTGGGCCGGCGACCTGATCCGCAACGGCACAGTCTTGCCGCTGGACAAGGCCGCCTCCGAACTGAAGGTCGCCGACTTCGTCCCAGGCGGGTACAACATGTATGCCTGGCAAGGCGTTCAGTACGGTGTCCCCCTCGACCTCGACTTCAACATCCTGTTCTACCGCAAGGACATCTATGACGCGGCCATGGCGAAGCTGGGCATGACGGCCCTGCCGAAGAACACCGACGATTTCATCAAGCTGGCTGAGGAAGTCGTCAAGGAAACCGGCAAGCCGGCCTTCCTCGTCGACCAGAACGACTACTACATCTGGTATCAGAGCTTCCTGGCCCCCATGGGCGGGAACCTGATCAACGACGCAGGCACTCAGTACGTCTACAACAGCGACGTCGCCGTTGCGGCGCTGCAGATGTACTCCGACCTGGTCAACAAATACAAGGTCGCCAAACTGTGGGACACCGCCACCGACGGCGATCCGATGGTTGCCCTCAAGGGCGGCGATGTCTACGGCGCCATGCGCGGCTCGTGGTTCGCCACGGAACTGGCGTCCGGCGCTCCCGATCTGGCGGGCAAGTGGGCCATCACCTCGCTCCCCTGGGGCAAGGCCGACCGCCCGTTCGATGCCGCCACGGGCGGCGCCTGCCTGTCCATCCCCAAGAAGGCCGCCAATCCAGACCTGGCCTGGGAGTTCCTGAAGTTCGCCGAGACGCCTAAGAATCAGGCTGAGTACTTCAAGATTGTCGCCGGCGTCCCGTCGCTCAAGACTTCCTGGACCGAGCCGGCCCTGGATGAGGTCAACGCGTACTTCGGGGTCCCGATCGGCCGATCGGTCGCCGATTGGTCGCTGCGCGCTATGCCGATGCAGCTGCCCTCCGTCGAGGTGGGCGACTTGATCGGTGAAGCCATCGTCAAGACCACCACCGGCAAAGCGACGGCCAAGGAGGCCCTGGACGCGGCAGTCGCCGCGGCCCCACCCCTGGTGAAATAAGTCCACAACCCCATGCAGGCATGGCTGGTTCCAGTCGCCCCGCTGCGGCTGGAACCAGCCGGCTGTGTTGGAGCCCGAACATGACCTCACGCCCGTCGGTCCCAAACCGGCCGGAGGACGCACGCCATCGGACGCGGCGCGAATCGACTCTGGCGCCGTATCTGCTGATCGCTCCGTTCTTCGTCGGTTTCCTGATCTTCCAGTTGCTTCCGATCTCCTTCTCGGGTTACCTGAGCCTGGCCGACTGGAATGGGATGACGGACATTCAGTTCACTGGATTGGGCAACTTCGTGGCGCTCTTCCAGGACCCCAAGTTCTGGAACTCGCTCCGGGTGACGCTGATCATCACGGTCGTCTGCACCTTCGTCGGGACCGCGGGATCGCTGGCGCTGGCCGTCTTGCTGGAAAAGGTAGAGGACTGGCTGGCCTCCTTGCTGAGGGTGGTCTTCTTCCTGCCATCGGTCACCTCCGTGGTCGTAATCGCCTACATCTGGCGCTACCTTTACAACGCCGACTACGGGTATTTCAACGTCCTCCTGCAGCAGTTCGGGTTTGCGCCTAAGGACTGGCTCAACGACGCTTCCGTGGCGCTTCCGGCCATCATCGTCATGCTGGTGTGGGCCGGCCTGGGCTGGGATGCTCTGATCATCGCCGCCGGAATGCGTTCGATCCCTGGCGAGTTCTATGATGCAGCCAAGGTCGACGGCGCCAACGGCTGGTCCGAGTTCTGGCATATCACGCTGCCCCTGCTGCGCCCGACTCTGGCCTTCGTGCTCGTGACCAGCGTGATCTTCCTGTGGGGAATCTTCGCCCAGCCGCAACTGCTGACCGGCGGCGGCCCGCTGCGTCAAAC
>JBGOYQ010000309.1:0-2615 GCA_041479735.1 Anaerolineae bacterium
CCCTTCAACTTCCCCGGCATGATCCCCTTCTGGTTCATGCCCTACGCCGTCGCCTGCGGCAACACCTACATCGTCAAGCCGTCAGAGAAGGTGCCGCTGACCATGCAGCGCATCTTCACTTTGATCCAGCAGACGGGCATCCCCCGCGGGGTCGTCAACCTGGTCAACGGGGCGGCCGAGACGGTGGAGGCCATCCTGGATCATCCCGCCATCCGGGCGGTCAGCTTCGTGGGTTCGACACCGGTGGCGCGCCACATCTATCAGCGGTCCGCCGAGAACGGCAAGCGGGCGCAGTGCCAGGGTGGGGCGAAGAACCCGATCGTGGTTCTGCCGGATGCCGATCGCGACATGACGACCAGGATCACGGCCGACAGTGCCTTCGGCTGCGCCGGTCAACGCTGTGCGGCGGCTTCGCTGGCGATCACTGTGGGCGAAGCCCGCGACTGGTTCCCGGAGATGATCTGTGATGCTGCCGCCGGCCGGGTTACGGGCTATGGCCTGGAGGATGGGGTCCAGATGGGGCCCGTGATCACCCCGCAGAGCCAGGCCCGGATCGAGGCTTCGATTGCGGCTGGACACGCGGAGGGCGCGAGGATCGCGGTGGACGGCCGCAACCCGCGCATCCCCGGCTACGAGCGCGGCAGCTTTGTCCGGCCGACGATCCTCGTCGACCTGCCGGCGGGCAGCGCCGTCGCCTCGGCCGAGATCTTCGGCCCAGTACTCGGCTTGAAGCATGTGGCCACGCTCGAGGAGGCGATTTCCCTGGTGAACCAGGGCAAGCATGGCAACATGGCATGCCTCTTCACCGGCAGCGGCGCAGCCGCTCGCAAGTTTCGCTACGAAGTCGATGCCGGCGACATCGGGATCAACGTCGGGATCGCCGCGCCGATGGCGTTCTTCCCATTCAGTGGTTGGAAGGACAGCTTCTTCGGCGACCTGCATGGTCAGGGCTGGGATGCGATCGAGTTCTTCACGCAGAAGAAGGTCGTCATCGAACGCTGGCCTAAAGATTGGTCGCGCAAGTTCTAGAGGATGCCGAGGGGCGAGACGCGGTTCGGGATGGGCTCTTCGATATGAAGGGGTGGAGGCTGCTGGCATGACTGTGGACGCGCTGTCACATCTGTCGCCGGTATGGAACCGCGCCTGGCCCCTGTTCGTCGAGCGGGGCGAGGGAGCCTACCTGATCGACACCGCCGGTCGGCGCTATCTGGACTTCACCTGTGGAATCGGCGTCACCAACACCGGCCACGCCCATCCGCGCGTAGTCAAAGCTATCCAGGAGCAGGCCGCCATGTTGATCCACGGGCAGGCTGCTCTGATGGTCCATCAACCCCTGTTGAGGCTGGTCGAAGAGCTGTTGACCGTCGTGCCTGGGCCTCTTGACTCCTTCTTCTTCACCAACTCCGGGGCCGAGGCTATCGAGGGAGCGGTCAAGCTGGCGCGCCACGCGACGCGACGACCGAACGTGATCGTCTTCCAGGGTTCATTCCATGGGCGGACGAACGCCACGATGGCGATGACGACCTCAAAGACGGTCTACCGCGCTGGCTACCAGCCCCTGGCTGGCGGCGTGTTTGTCGCCCCATTCCCCTATGCCTACCGATACGGCTGGGATGAGGAGACGACGGTGGAGTTCTGCCTGCGCGAGCTCAAGCTGCTGCTCAAGTCGCAGACGGCGCCGGAGGAGACGGCAGCCATCGTGATCGAGCCGGTCCTCGGGGAGGGGGGCTACGTTCCGGCGCCGGACGGCTTCCTGCGCGCCCTCCGCGAGGTGTGCGATCATTACGGCATCCTCCTCGTGGCTGATGAGATCCAGGCCGGATTCGGGCGAACGGGCAGGTGGTTCTCCATCGAGTACAGCGGAGTGATTCCCGACGTCCTGGTGATGGCCAAGGGCTTGGCCTCCGGCCTGCCCCTGGCGGGCTTGGCGGCCGGGCGAGACCTGATGCAGAAGTGGGTTCCCGGGTCGCACGGCGGCACGTATGGAGGTAGTGCCGTTGCCTGTGCCGCGGCCGTGGCCACGATCCAGGTAATGCGCGACGAAAGGCTGGTCGAGAACGCCGCCTCGTTGGGCGAGGTATTGATGACCGGGCTGCGACAGCTTCAGGAGGAGCACCCCGAAATCGGCGATGTGCGCGGCCGTGGGCTGATGATCGCTAGCGAGTTCACGGACGCCCAGGGGGAGCCCTGGACCGACCGGGCCAAGTCCGTAGCCAGGGCCGCCTATGACCAAGGGCTGCTCTTGCTCACGTGCGGCTCGTACGACAATGCCATACGCTGGATACCGCCTCTGGTCGTTAATGCCAGCCAGATCGAAGACGGGCTGGCAAGGTTCCAGACGGCGCTTGCGTCCTGAGCGGAGGAAGGGGAGACCCGGAGGAGGTTGCCATGGCCGAAGCACGTACAGGTAGGATTGCCCACGTCGACCTGACACAGGGCGTGATCAAGATCGAGACGCCGCCCGAGGCGTTCTATCGCAAGTACCTGGGCGGATCGGCGATGGGGATGCACTACATCCTTCAGATGACCAGGCCGCCGGTTGATCCGCTCGGCCCCGACAACGTGCTGACGTTGATGTTGAGCGTGCTCACCGGCGCGCCGATTTCTGGCCAGAG
>JBGOYQ010000310.1:0-2607 GCA_041479735.1 Anaerolineae bacterium
CATCCCGTTGTGGATCCAGTAGCGCGCGAACGGTTTGCCGGTGTAGCTCTCGGTCTGGGCGATTTCGTTTTCGTGGTGCGGGAAGATCAGATCGTTGCCGCCGCCGTGGATGTCGATCTGCTCGCCGAGGTATTCCAGGTTCATCGCCGAGCACTCGATGTGCCAGCCCGGGCGGCCGTGGCCCCACGGGCTCTCCCAGGACGGCTCGCCCGGCTTGGCCGCCTTCCACAGCGCGAAGTCGGCCGGGTCTTGCTTGCGATCATCGACCTCCAATCGTGCCCCGGCGCGCATGTCCTCCGGGCGCCGCCCGGAAAGCTTGCCGTACTCCCGGTCCTGGGCCACCCGGAAATACACGTCCCCCTCGAGAGCGTAGGCGTAGCCGCGCTTGATCAAGCCCTGGATCATGTCGATGATGCGGCCGATTTCTTGGGAGGCGCGCGGGTTCACCGTCGCCGGCAAGACGTTCAACGCCATCAGTTGCTCGGCGTACTCATCCAGGTAGCCTTGGGCCAGCGCCAGCGGCTCCACGCCTTTCTCGGCCGCCCGACGGATGACCTTGTCCTCGACGTCGGTGTAGTTCATGACGTGCCGCACCTGGTAGCCGCGATACTCCAGATAGCGACGGATCACGTCGAAGACCACCGCCGACCGCGCATGACCGACGTGCGCCTTGTCGTAGACGGTCAGCCCGCATACGTACATCCGCACTCGCCCCGGCTCGAGAGTCTCGAACGGCTCCTTCTTACGCGACAGGGTGTTGTAGACCATCAAGCTCATCGGTTCGTCTCCGCACTCACCCGGCGGGGGCTAGTTCGTCTCGGGCCTGGCAAAGATCATCCGGCCGGCCGCCGTCTGCAAGACCTTGGTGACCGTGACCGGCGCCGTCCGGCCGATCAGGTCTCGGCCAGACTCGACCACCACCATCGTCCCATCGTCCAGGTAGCCGACGCCCTGTCCGGATTCCTTGCCCTCCTGCAGGACATGCACTTCCAACGACTCGCCCGGAAGATACACGGCCTTCACGGCGTTGGCCAGCTCGTTGATGTTCAGGACGGTCACGCCTTGCAGCTCGGCCACCCGATTGAGGTTGTAGTCGTTGGTTAGCACCGGGCAGCGCAGCTGCTTGGCCAGGATGACCAGCTTGTCGTCGACGTCGCGCACGCCCTCGACGTCCAGGTCGGTGATGCGGAAGGAGATGGCGGAATCTTTCTGTAGGCGGTTGAGGATATCCAACCCCCTCCGTCCTCGCTGCCGGCGCAGGCCGTCGGGCGAGTCGGCGATGTGCTGGAGCTCGGCCAGGACGAAGGACGGCACCAGCATCGAGCCGAAGATGAACCCGGTCTGGGCGATGTCGGCGATGCGGCCGTCGATGATCACGCTGGTATCCAGCAGCACGCTCCGCCCCGCCGAGCTTGCTCCGCCATCCTCGACCACCGTCGACAGCCGGCTTCGGAGCAGGTTCAGGATGTCGTTCTGGCGCATGACAAAGACCGCCACCCCCAGGTAGGTGAACAGCACCGCCCCGATAAAGGGCAGGATCTGCCCGAGAGGCGCCGGCAGCAGCGACAGGGGGAAAGACACCAGCGCCGCCACGATCAGCCCGACGATCAGGCCGATCAAGCCGGAGATCATCGACTGGGCCGAGAGCTGCGCGATCATGGATCGCAGGGCGCGCGCCGGCCGCGTGGTTACGAACGGCGTCACCACCAGGCCCATCAGCGCCCCGACCGCCGCGAATACGCTGCCCCAGAGCTCCGCCGGGCCTTTGGCCAGTTCGCTCAGGTGGACGCCCAGGTAGGTCCCACCCACCGCCATAGCGATCATCCCCAGGACACGCACGAAGAATTCCAGGCTCATGCCACTCACCTCGCCACAATACAAACGGGGCCAACGCCGGTTTCGCGTTCGCCCCGTCCTGAGCGACGTCGTTCTTGGTCAGTGTGCCTAGGCCGCCGCCGGCTCCATCAAGCCAGCTATCAAGCCCTTGGAAGCCCCAGCCATGAATCGATGATCAAGAATGAAACCGGGCCGCCCGGGGCAACGATAAATGCGGGCAACGATTCCGCCCCGTTTGGCAGGTTGATGATAACACGGCCAGACGAGGCGAGTCAACGCGGTGTCTGGCCGGCATGAGAACGACCCCCTGGCCGGCGTCCCCAGGGGGTCGTTGTGTAAGCCTACGGGCACGGTACCGGGCTAGGGCAGGGTCCCGATCACATCGAACGAACTGATGAGCTTGTCCAGCGCCGCCTGGTCTGCGTCCTTGGTCATGAGAACATGGACCAGGATGATGAAGGCCGTCGGATCGCTTTTCGAGATCGCCGAAATCACGACGAGTTTGTTGTTGCCCCCATTGCAGCGCTTCCAGACATCAGCCTTGCCCCGATAGATGCCGTCATCGTAATCGAGCCGGCTGTCGTACTTGCAGGAGCTGGCGTAGGTCTCCTTCATCACGTCCAGAACCTGGATGTACCCGCCCAACTTCGCCAGGTCGGCAGACACCTCAAAGAGCACGCCCGAGTCCTGGAAGTTGTTGAAGGCCTTGAGGTCGGACGAGGCAGTGATCGAAACGCCGATGTTTTGGCCGCCGTCGACCCACGGCCCGCC
>JBGOYQ010000311.1:0-2604 GCA_041479735.1 Anaerolineae bacterium
CCACGCGGCCGGAAGTCCACGACGACCGAACGGTGCTCTTCGCCGAGCACCTGCCGGCTGGGACCCACCAATACACCTACCAGCTGGTCGCCACGTTCGCGTGTGAGTTCCGCGTGCTGCCGCCGCGAGCCTGGGTTTTCTACTTCCCGGAGGTATACGGCCAGGGGGTGGGACGCGTGTACACGTTCCAGCCGAAGAGGGATACGACCGCGGTCGTCTTCCGCGCGTGAGAAGAACAGCCCGGAGCACATACGCGCTCCGGGCTGTCGACTTCTTATCCGAGGTGCGTGCGTCAGAGCTCTTCGGCTTGCAGGTCGGCCGGCTCAGGCCCTGTCTCGGGCCCCGGCTTGGCTGTGGCGCCGAGCCCGAGGTCGACGTGCTCCTCCATCCGGATTTGGCCGCGCAGGAACGCGCCCTCTTCGGTCGAGAAGGATGTGGTGACCACGTCGCCCCACACCCTCCCGGTCCGGGTGATCTCTACCTTCGTGGCCGTGATATCGCCCTTGACCGAGCCGGCCACGACGACCGTGCCCGCCCGGATGTGCGGGCTGGTCACGCGGCCTTGCTCGCCGATGACCACCATGCCGCGCAGAACGATATCGCCGTCGAAGGCGCCGTCAATACGGACTCCGCCCGTGCCGCTCAACGCACCCTGCCAGGCGATGCCGGGTCCGAGGACCGAGTCGACCCGTTCGGGGCCGACGGGGCCGGGGGCCGGATGCTGCTCAGCCCGCCTGCGAAACATCTGTCTCTCCCATCTTGGGGAGGAGCATACCCTGCGCCCGAAGACGTGTCAATGGGCGATCGGGTAGGAGGTCAAACGGCGGGCAGATCGCTAGCCGCGGGCAGGCCGCCGGACGCTACGGCCTCGGTCACGCTGCGCAGGATCGCCTGCGCCACGGCCTCGGCCGCATAGGCGCCGATGATGTTGGCGTCGACGGCCTTGTCGCCGGTCGACAGCGCGAACAGCGTGTCGCCGTCGAGCAGCGTATGCGCCGGTCGGACGGCGCGCGCAACGCCGTCTTGGGCCATCAGCGCCACCAGGTTGACCTCTTCCTTGGTCAGGCGCGCGTTGGTCGCCACGACCCCGATGACGGTGTTGGCCTTGGTGGCGAAGCGCATGGCGGTCTTTCCGACGAGACTCTTCATCACAGTAAGCGTATCGGCGAAGCGCTGCTTGCCTCCCAACCGCACCGGCCCGACTTTGGCCGGCCGCGCCCCGGCAACGATGGCGCCTGTCGCCGGATCGATCACATCGCCCAGCGCGTTCACCGCCACTATGGCGCCGACGACGACGCCCCCGCCCAGTTCAAGGCTGCACGTTCCGATGCCGGACTTCGTCGCCCCGCCCATACCCAAGATCTTGCCGACGCTGGCGCCGGTGCCCGCGCCGGCATTGCCCTCCGCCGGCCTCTCATCGGACGCTGCCTGGCAGGCGGCATACCCCATGGCGGAGTCGGGCCGCGCACCGGGGTCGCCGAGCGCCAGGTCGAACAGGATCGCCGCCGGCACGATGGGTACCCGGGCGACATGAACGTCGAAGCCCACCTTGCGCTCCTCGAGGTAGCGCACTACGCCCGAAGCCGCCTCCAGCCCGAAGGCCGACCCTCCAGCCAAGACGACGGCATGGACCTTCTGAACCAGATGCATCGGCCGAAGCAGGTCGGTCTCGCGGGTTCCGGGCGCCCCGCCGCGCTGGTCGACGCCTCCGACCGCGCCGGCCTCGCATAGGACGACGGTGCAACCCGTCAGCCCTTGAGCATCGGTCACTTGGCCGACCCTGATCCCGGGGACGTCGGTAATCGCGTTCCGATGCGCCATCCATTCCCCTCCGCTAACGTATCCCGCTATCCAGGCTCACCGCCACCTGCGTCCACTGCCCGAGAGTGACATGGAAGTCGACGGTCGCCGCTCGAGGATACACTTTGCCGTCCGGCGAATGCGCCTCCAGCTGGTAATCGCCGGGCAGCAACGCCAGGCGGATCGAACCGGCCGCGTCCGTCTCCCCGCGAGCAGCAGCCGCGCCGGTCGAGTCGGTTACGATGACATCGGCCTGAAAGGGACGATCCGGGCATGGCTGACCGACGCGCACCACCGGACACATCGGGCCGATAGAGACCGTGGCCACGATGCCGGTGTTCGCCGGCGGTGTGCGCCGGATACACGCCGTGAACAGGAGCAGGGTCACCAATATCCAGGTGCGCTTCATGCCAACCTCCTCCAGCAATGGCAACTGCCTCAACCGGTGAGTTGCCTGGAGGACGCCCCCGGCCGGCCAGCGGTTCCCGGGTTAGCCCAACTTGTATCCAAATCGCCGCAGCATCTGCTGTCGGTCGGCGATGTCCGCTGGGGCCTCGATCCCTCGCGTGCGGACACCGTCCACTACCCCCAGTACGCCCCTGCCCTGCTCGGTTTCCGCCAGGATCACCTCCACCGGGTTGGCCGTGGCGCAGTAGATGCCGCAGACCTCCGGGACGGACTTGACGGCGTTCAGGACATTGATGGGGAAGGCGTTCCCGAGAAAGATGATGAAGACATGCCCGGCTCCCAAAGCCAGGGCATTGGTCTTGGCCAGGTCTACGAGCTCGTCGGATGTGCCGCTGG
>JBGOYQ010000312.1:0-2602 GCA_041479735.1 Anaerolineae bacterium
CACGAGCTGCTCCGCCTTGGCCGTAGCTACGCCTGGCTCCGCCCGATGCACCCAGGCGTCCTGCTCCCGAATGTTGGCCATTTCGAACAAGTGCGGATTCAAGCCGGCCTGGCGAATCGTGTCCTGGAAGAGCGGCTCGTGCGTGCGTGGCGTGCAGGAGGCGACTACGACCCGATTAAGGTTGTGTTCGAGGATCTTCTGCGTGATCTTCTGCTGCGTGTCCTGTGAACAGGTGTACAGATTCCGCTCTGCGTAGACGACCCCCGGTAGGGAGCGCACGCGCTCGACCACAGCCGGGACGTCGACTACGCCCCCGATGTTGATCCCGCAGTGGCACACGAAGACACCGATGCGCGGTTCCTCCTGGCTCACGTCGCGCTCCGGCGGGAGGATGACGGTCCGGGTCAGCGTGTTCCGGGCGGCCGCCAGCGCCGCCGAGGCCCGCGAGGCGGCACACGACGCCTCGATGACCGTCTCGGGGATGTCTTTCGGCTCGGCGAACGCGCCCGCCACGAACACCCCCGGACGCGAGGTCTCGCCAGCGCCAAAGGCCGGAGCCTCGGCAAACCCGAACTCATTAAGTGCGACTCCTAGCCGGCGAGCCAGCGCCTGGGTGTCCACGTTCGGACGCAGGCCGACCGACAGGACCACCAGGTCGAACTCCTCTTCATGCGGCTTCGGCGCGCCGTCGGCTGTAAAGGTCGCGTAACTTAAGCGCAGACTCTTCGAGGTCGGAATCTCTTTGACCGCCGACACCATGCTGCGCACGTAGCGCACGCCTTGCTCGCGCGCGGCGCGGTCGATGTACTCGTCGAACCCCTTGCCGAAGGCGCGCACGTCGATATAGAAGATCGTCGGTTCGATTCCCGCGTCGTGCTCCCGGGCGATCACGGCTTCCTTGGTCGCGTACATGCAGCAGACCGAGGAGCAATACCCTTGGCCGCATGTCGTGTCCCGCGATCCGACGCACTGGATCCAGGCTACCTTGTGAGGGTGGCCGCCATCTGAGGGCCGTTGCACGACGCCCCCGAACGGCCCGGAGGCGCTCAGCATACGCTCGAACTGCAGGCTTGTGACGACGTTGGGGTATCGGCCATAGCCGTATTCCGGCCGGATGGCCGCTGAGATGGGCTCCAGCCCAGGCGACAGGACGACCGCGCCGACGGACAGCTCGCGGCGCTGCTCGACCTGGTTGTGGTCAATCGCACGAGCTCGGCATGCATAGACGCACTGCAGGCACTCCGAGCATTCGCCGCAGCCCAGGCAGCGTTCCGCTTCCGCTTTCGCCTGCTCCTCGGTCAGGCCGAGGTAGACCTCGGCGAAGTCCTGGCACCGTACTTTCGCCTCACGACGTTCGGGCTCGGCGCGGGCCGCGGCCGAGGCTGCCCCGACGGCCACACGACGCCTGGCTTCAAGGACATCGATCTCGACCGGCGAGGGCTTCGGCCTTGCCGTTGCGGGCTCTTCTCCCTTTAGATACGTGTCGATCGAGGCCGCCGCACGATGACCGGCGGCGATGGCGTCGACGACGAATGCCGTGCCGGTCACCACATCGCCGCCGGCGAAGATGCCTAGGCGACTAGTCGCCAGCGTTTCCTTGTCAATCCTGGGGAAGCGCCCGCCTGCCGGCTCGACTGCGTCCTGCAGACACTCCAACTCCGGGCGCTGACCGATGGCGAAGATGACCACGCCGGCCGAGATGACTTCATCTGTCCCGGGCAACGTGTCGAAGTCAGGCCTGCCGTCGGTGAAGCCGTGGAAGTCGACCTGCGTGCAGGCCACGCCGGCCGCCCGCCCGCCTTGCTCCCGGATCGCGGTGAAGGTGCGGGATGGGAAGACCTCGATCTGCTCCTCCTCCGCATCCCGGATTTCCCACGCATGCGCCGGCATTTGGGCCCGACTCTCGAGGCAGGCCATCCCAACCCACTCGGCGCCCAACCGCCGCGCCGTCATAGCGGCGTCGATGGCGACGTTGCCGCCGCCCAGGACGAGCACCCTTTTGCCACGCACAAGCTCACCTGGTTCGCCGGCGTCCTCGCCCGTCCGAAGGCTAACCGCTCGCAGGAAGTCCGTCGCCACGGCCACCCCGGGGAGGTCCGCGCCCGGGATAGGAAGCTTCACGCCTCGATGCGCGCCCACGGCCACGAAGACAGCGTCGTAGCCTTGGCCCAGCAGCCCGGGGACATCGGCAACGCGTTGCCCGAGTCGCAGATCGACTCCCTGCCGGACGATGGCCTCGACCTCTGCAGCCACCCGCTCGTACGGCATGCGGTACTCGGGGATCCCGACGCGCATCATGCCGCCCGCCACCGGCAGCGCCTCGAACACGGTCACGGCATGGCCGCGCCGTCGGAGATCGAGCGCGCAAGTGAGCCCGGCCGGGCCCGCGCCGATGACCGCCACACGCTTACCGCTTTCCGGCGTCCCCGGCTGTCCCGGATCTTCGGCCGCCTCCAGGCCCCGCTGACTCCATGACCAATCGGCTACAAAGCGCTTGAGGGCCATCAAGGCGACCGGCGCGTCCGCCTTGCCTCGAGTGCAGGCATCTTCGCAGCGATGATTGCACACCCGCCCGCAGACCGACGGGAAGGGGTTGTCCTCG
>JBGOYQ010000313.1:0-2592 GCA_041479735.1 Anaerolineae bacterium
GCTCGGGCTCTCCGCCCTCGCCGAAGAGAACCAGGCCGGCCTGGTTCGCCATGACGCCGCCGGCGGCTCCTCGCCCGGGCCCGCCAGGACCAGGCTCGCCCGGCTCGCCCGGCATCGCTCCCCAGTCGGACCAGGGTGATCTCACCCGGAGATCAACCTTGTCCCAGGCGTCCTGCGTATCCTTCGCGCCCTGCTGTCCGGCCCCGGGGATGTTCGTGCCCAACCGGGTGACCATCGTGTCGAGCTTCCCGATCAGCGTCTCGAACATCGTGGTGAGGTCTGTGGCGAACTTGATTTTCCCCAGGTCGGTCAGCTTGGTCCCGTTCTCGTCGGTCAGCGTGCCCTGCGCGACCATCGCCTCGAGCATCGGCTTCATCGCCGCGGGCAACTCCCAGCCGTACTGCACCGAACTGGTGACGAGCTTCTGGACGTCCTGGCCCATCCCCTGGAAGATGGTCTGCGCGTCCACGCCCGCCCGCGTCAGGATGTCCCAATCCTTCGCGAGGTCCGCCCCCTTCTCGCTGATTCGGAGCTGGTCGACCTTCGGCCCGAGCTTGTCGAGCGCGATCCCGTACTTCGTCGCCGCGGCTTCCACATCCTTCAGCGAGGGCATCGTGTCGGCGGCCAGGCCGAGCATCGCCCGCGCGGCGGCGTCGGTCACCTGGCCCGCCCGGATCATCTGCTCGAGCATGGGCTGGAGCGCGGGCGGGATCTGCAGGCCCGTGTCCTTCGCGTCGATGATCAACTGGCTGAGCGACCCGCTCATCCCCGTGACGGCGGTCTCGAACGGCACGCCGGACGCGGAGAGGCGTCCGAATTCATCGAGGATGCCATTGACGATCAGGTCGAACCGCGCGGCCCGCACTTTCTCCCCGGTGTCCTTCCACGTGAGGCCGTACTTCGCGAGCGTGTCGTCGAGCAGTTTGGTGCGCGCCGTCAGGTCGTCAATGACCTTCTGGATCGCGGTCGGGTCGTTCCAGGTGAACACCTCGGCGATGTTGATCCCGACCGCGTCCGATGCGGCGATCAGGTTCTGCATCCCGCCGTAGGTCTCATAGAGTTCGTGCCGCAACAGGGCCGACTCCTCACGTAACCGTTCCAACCAGCGAGCGTAGTCACTATCCCCGATCGATCGTGCCGCGGCGTGGGAGCTCAGGAGGAACGCGCCGGCGAGGATCCCCACCGCGCCGGCGGCGACCATGGCCCCGCCACCCACCGCGGCAGCCATGGCTTTCCCGGCCACCGTCACGGCCTGGATGCTCTTGACCGCGGCATTGGCCGAAGCCACCGCGGCCGCAAAGCCCTGCAGCACCGTGCCGAGTGACCCCGGCGCAATCTGCGCCAACTGCGCCAGCGCCGACGACATCTCGCTCAGCGCGGATTTCCAGTCATTCGCCGCGGCCACTGTCTTCTTCCCGAGCGTCGCGTAGTAGGCCTCAATCTCCGCCGCGGTCTGCTTGTAGAGGTCCGATGTTTCGTCCATCTCCAGGCGCAGCTGGGCCAGGACGCCCTCCTTCTCGACCTGCTGCTGGCGAATGGTCAGCGCCACGCCCGTGAGCGTGAGTTCGTAGCGTTTTTCCTGGTAGTCCTTGAACATGGCGAGCGCGGCGATCAACCCCTCCTGGGTCTTCGCCATCGCCTCCCGCTGACCGGCCATCGCCTCCGCGGTGGCCTGCTTGAACCCCGCCTGCATCTTGTAGAAGAAGTCCGCCATCTCGTCGGCGGCCTTGCCGTCGGCCTTCATCTGGTCGTCGGCCTTCTTCATCGACTCGATCCAGGCGGTCATCGCGCCTTCGTTCAGCTTGAGCCCCTTCGCGACCAAGCCCGCCGGGATGTTGAGATCAAGCAGGCTCTGCGCTTGCGCCTGCTGGGCGGGTGTCAGCCCATCCACAATGGCTCGCACGTCACGGAGGACGCCCCGATACTCCTCGGCCGCCCTGGTCGCTTTGTCCTGGGCGTCGTAGTAGTCCTTGAGGCCCGTCCCGGCAATGATCCCCAGCGCCTCGTTGCCATCCTGGTTGGCCTTCACGAGGGCGAGCTGTGCCGCGCGGGCTTCGTCGATCTTGGCGAAAATCTGCGCGATGCTGTTGACGGTCTTCGGGGCCTCCTTGGGAATCTCACCGTTGAAGAGCTTGTTCCCGGCGAGCGCCGCGGCATAGATCAGCGCGAACGGGGTGCCCTTCTTCATGGCCTCGGTCACGAGGTCGATCACCCCGGCGGCGCCGCTCAGCGCGGGCTTGACCCCAGCCGCCTCGACCACGAGGGCGCCCAGGGACTTCTTGAGGTCGCCCCATGAGTTCGAGAGTTGATCGATCCGGCCGGCATAGGTCTGCACGTCGGCCGCCGCCTGCCCCCCGAAGCGCGCGTTCATCGCCTCGATGACGTACGTCATGCCCTCGGATTTGAGCCGCGCCTCATCGACCGCAATCCCGAACTTCGAGAAGGCCGCCGCCGATCCTTCCCCGCCCCGGATGAGCATGCGGAGCGCCTGCTCGGGAGACATCCCCAGGTCCCTGAGACCCGTCGCCATGTCGAGCGCGGTCCGGATGACGGCGTCCATTTCCGTGGGCAGCACGCCAAGCTGGGTCGCGA
>JBGOYQ010000314.1:0-2590 GCA_041479735.1 Anaerolineae bacterium
CCGCCGTCGCGGGACGCAGAAGACCGTGCTGGAGCGGCGCGCCGCGCCGACCTTTGATGTCCTGATCGAGATCCAGGACCGTGACCGCCTGGCCGTCCATCACGACGTCGGCGCCGCGGTCGACGCCATGCTGCGCGGCCGGCCACTTCCGGCCGAGGTGCGCAGCATGGGGGCCGACGGCGAGGTCCACACCGATACCCCCGCCGTTCCCGCGTCCGCGTCCCGACCGGGCGAGGGGGGCTATCGTCGCCAGGCAGCCATTCCCTCGGCCGCCGACGACGACGGCGACCTGCCGTTCTCCCCGACGCCGCCACACATGCCGGGCCAGCCTCTGGGGACCCAGCGCATCTACGCCTACGGCGTCGCCCGCAATCGCCTGCGCCAGGCGGCCAAGCGCCTGCACGTCCCGGCGCTGTTCATCGACGAGCCCGGCGAGGCGGATGTCATCGTCACCCTGCGCGCCTACTATCGCCGCCATCAGAAGCTGATCGCCGACGCCGAGGCCCGCCGCACACCGATCTATGTCCTGCGTTCCAACACGGCCGGCCAGATGGAGAGCTTCCTGACCGACCTGTTTAACCTGCATGTCGAGCCGGTTCAGGATCCGTCGATGAACGGCGCGTTGCAGGAAACGCAGCAGGCTATTCAGAACGTCCTCAATGGCGCCCGCTCGATCGACCTGACGCCGGCCTCGGCCTACATCCGCCGCCTGCAGCACCAGCTCGCCCGGCAAGCCAATCTGGTGTCGCACTCGTACGGCAAGGAGCCGCACCGCCGGGTGCGGATCTTCCGCGAGTGAGCCTGTTCATTACGCTCGAGGGCCCCGACGGGGGCGGCAAGTCGACCCAGGCCCAGCTGCTCGCCAAGCACCTGCGTGCCCACGGACACGACGTGTTGGCCACGCGCGAGCCGGGAGGGACGGCCATCGGCGACGAGATTCGCCGCACGCTGATGGACCTGGGCAACACCGGCATGAACCCGCGCACCGAGATCCTGCTCTTCTCGGCCTCCCGCGCCCAGCTGACCCACGAGGTCATCCGCCCGCACCTGCAGGCAGGCGGAATCGTCGTCTCCGATCGCTACTTCGACTCGACCCTCGCGTATCAGGGCTATGGCCATCGCCTGGACCTTCCTGCGTTGCGGGCGATCACCGCTTTCGCCACCGGCGGCCTGGTTCCCGACCTGACGCTGCTACTGGACCTGCCGGCCGAGGCCGGGCTAGAGCGGCGCAAACGCGACGGGGGCTGGAATCGTCTGGACGCCTACGACCTGGCCTTCCACCAGCGCGTGCGTCAGGGGTACTTCGCCATGGCCGCTGCGGAGCCGAATCGCTGGGTGACCATCGATGCCGGCCGGCCGATCGAGGCCGTCCAGGCCGACATCCGCCTTGCGGTCGAGGCGCGGCTAGTTTCCACAAAGACGTCCTAGTCAGAGGATTGAAACAGGCGGATTACGGAAAGCCGGCTGCCTTCGCCTGATCGACGAAGGTCTGCCAGGCTGCTTTGGCGTCGCCGTTGGCGCGGCGCAGCCCAAGCGAGCACAGGTAGGCCTCGAAGTTGATATCGTGCAGGCCGTAGTAGTCCATCATCTGGCCGCAAAGCGCCGGCGAGAAATCGTGCAGTGCAAAGTAGTTGAGGAAAGGGATACGCTCCCCTGCCGCCGCCCACGCGCGGAACACACTGGTCACGAACTCCGCTTGCGCCTGCTCCGAGCTGGATAGCCTCTCGGCCGAAGGGTAGCCCACCTCCTGTAAGACGACGGGACGGTCGCCGGCCAAGGCCAGCATCCTGGGGAAATCCGTCTCGGGCGAGGCAGGGGGCAGGGCGGCGAAGCTGGCCTGCAATGGGTAGTACGTCAGGATAAGGATATCGGACTTGCGGGTCAGCGTGGCGATGCGGTCGCCATTCGCACCGGAGGCCCCGCCGAATGTAACCGTCGTCCCGACTCGGATCCACGGCGCCACCGAATGGATGTAGGCGATACCGTCTTCCAAGAAGGCCTGGTAGGCGTTCCACTCGGCCGGGTGGGTCGCCAGGTAGACGTCAACCTCGTTGCCGATCGAGAGATAGCGCACGTGCGAGTCGAGATGGGGCAACAGCGCGTTGATCAGGGCGTGGAAACGCGCCGCCATTTCGGGCGCGTCGAACGGCGTGGCCGCCAGATCGGGCGGGGTCTCCCTGGCCGTCGTGTTGAGTACCTGAATCCCGACGAGCAACGCCATGTTGCTGCCGCGGCCCTGGAAATCGAGATCGTCGGTCGCCTTCTTCAGATCGAACCGCCTAGCCAAGGGCTCGAGGGAGCTCCAGGTCCATGAGGAGAAGGCTCCGCGGACGCCGGCATCGTAGGCCAGTTGGAAGGCGGCCAAGAAATCGGCCGAGCCAGGGGCCGGGTCGAGCCGCGGCGTGGCCGAGATCGACAGCACGCGCGGGCCGGGCGGGGAGGAGGGTGCGACGGTGGGGAGCTCGGACGGCTCGCGGGGAGTGGGCGCGGCGGTCGCACGGCCGCAGGCCAGCGTGGCCAGACCAAGGGCCAGTGCGGTCAGCCGAATTGCCTGGCGGGGCTGAGGCGGGTGCGGGCGGGACATCTTCTA
>JBGOYQ010000315.1:0-2587 GCA_041479735.1 Anaerolineae bacterium
CCCGATGTCCACTTCCATCATAAGCAGACTCCGGCATGAGTGGGGCCTCTGTAATCCGACCGCAAGGCTCGCCTCCTGCCGGCCTGCGGCCGGCTTACAGCCGGCTTACATTCTCGAGATTGTCCTTCTCGGTTGGGGAGCTTAGAATCCCAGCCGATCCCGTGCAGTGCGAGGTGAGCATGCCCCGTCCTTACGCCGACCTCAATCCATCGCCGCGTGTGCTGCTGGGGCCAGGGCCGAGCCTGGTTCCGGCGCGGGTCTTGCGCGCCATGGCAACCCCACTCGTCGGCCATCTCGATCCGGACTTTCTGGCGATCATGGCCGAGGTGCAGGAGCTGCTCCGATTCGTCTTCCAGACGCGCAACCCATTCACGTTGGCGGTTCCCGGAACCGGCACCGCCGGGATGGAAGCCGCTCTGCGCAACTTGATCCAACCGGGCGACCGTGTGCTGGCATGTATTCATGGGTTCTTCGGCGAACGTATGGCCGATATCGCCGCCCGCTGCGGGGCGGAGGTCGAGCGGCTGGAACGTCCATGGGGCGAGGTTTTCGACCCGGAGCAGATCGCCGGTCGACTCAAGGCCGGCTCGTTACGCCTCGTCTCGCTTGTCCATGCCGAGACCTCGACCGGCGCCTGGCAGCCCGGAATCGACGTGATCGCCAAGGCCTGCCACGATCGGGGAGCCCTCTTGGTGCTCGATTGCGTGACCTCGCTGGGCGGGCTGCCGGTCGAGATCGACACCTGGGACGTCGACGTGGCCTACAGTGCCTCCCAGAAGTGCTTGTCCGCTCCGCCCGGCCTCGCCCCCATCACCCTCGGGCCGCGCGCCGAGCAAGCCCTGGCGCAGCGTAAAAGCCCGGTGCTGTCCTTCTACCTCGACCTGTCGCTGCTTCGTCGCTATTGGGGCGAGCAGCCGGCCTACCACCACACTGCGCCGATCAGCACCGTCTACGCGTTGCGCGAGGCGTTGCGGTTGGTCGACGAAGAGGGGCTGCAGGCTCGTTTCGACCGCCATCGCGCCAACGCGGCCCTGCTCTGGACCGGGCTTGAAGCCCTCGGCTTGCCGCCCCTGATACCTGCCGACGTCCGCCTGCCAACGCTGACGACGCCCCGATTGCCGACCGGCTGCGACGACGCCGGTATCCGGGCGAGTCTCCTCAAGCAATACAATATCGAGATCGCCGGTGGGTTCGGTCCGTTAGCGGGCAAGATCTGGCGCGTCGGTCTGATGGGGTTCTCAAGCCGGCGAGAAAACGTCCGACTCTTGCTAGGCGCGCTGCAAGACCTGCTCGGCAGGCACTGACCACACCTCGCTCGAGGCGGCAGGCCTAGAAGCCAAGCGAAGGAATCGTGCAGGTGTTGGTTACGGCTCGGCGCTTGCCACCACCCATACGATGGGTCTCTAAACTGCTATCGCAAGGAATGGGATGACCGGCGGCCGATGCGGGAGGCATAGTATCCCAGGCCTCCGGCCACCACCAACAGGACCAGCCCGAGCAGTCCTAGGCCGGTCGACCGGCTCCCGCCTGCCCCGCTGGCGATGGCCGAGCTCGCCTGCGCGGCGAACTCGACGTAGCGCGTGTCCCCCGGGTCCAGGCGTACCGGGACATTCATCGAGGTCGTTGGGTTGTATTCCGCTGGAACCGCGGCGCTGACATTGTAGTCTCCGGACGGCAGGTCCGGGACACACTGACTCTGCGGGTCGCCATTGGCATCGAGCTCGGCTTTGGTTGTGAACTCGGCGGCGACCTTGCCCGTCGCGTCGGCGATGCTCACCCGGCCCCCGGCCAATGGCGGCTCGCCGACGTCGAGCCGACTGTTGCCGTTGACGTCATCAAACAGAAGCGCGCACAGTTCGCCGGTGCCGAACGCCGGCGTGGCTGTCGGCGGGGGCGGCGTCGGCGAAGGCGGCCCCCCCGCGGCTTGAGTCGGCTGGGCTGGGCCACCCAATCCGAGGATGAGCTTCATACCCGGGGTGATGATATCGTTGGCCTGGATACCGTTCAAGGCGCGCAGCTGTTCCACCGTCAGACCGGCGCGCGCAGCAATGACCCACAGCGTGTCATCCAGTTGGACGATGTAGATGATCTTGCCATCGGGCCCGGGCGTGGGGGTGCTAAATTGGCCGGCCTGCAAGCTGCGGTCGGCCGGCGCGCCGGCGAAGGCCGGCAGGGTCACCAGAACCGCCAGTGTTACCAGGCCGAAAAGGACCAGGACGGCCGTTCGAGTCTTCATCGATCCCCTTAGCTGAGTTGATTATAGCCCAGCCCCCTAACCCTCCTCCTCTCCACTTCGCTACGAGGACCTAACGCCTTGACAGGGCCGAAGGTCCCCGGACACCGGGCTTGGGTGAACCCACAAGAAAGCGGAGGGGAGGGAGAGGGTCCACATGATATACTGCCGCGCGGAGGGCTCGTGCCTCTCGATATCGTGGTCGGTGCTCAGTGGGGAGATGAAGGCAAGGGCCGCATCACCGACCTCCTGGCTGCGCGGGCCCAGATTGTCGCCCGCTACGGCGGCGGTGACAATGCCGGCCACTCCATCACCGTCGGCTCGCAACGCTTCAAGCTGCACCTAGTCCCTTCG
>JBGOYQ010000316.1:0-2576 GCA_041479735.1 Anaerolineae bacterium
CGGTTCGGTCGTCGTCGATGACGTGACCTCGTCTTACGGCTGTCTGGGCCTGTGGGGCCCCAAGGCGCGCGCCATCCTGCAGAAGGTCACCAAGGACGACATCTCCACTGCCGGCTTCCCCTACATGACGGCCAAGCGCATCAATGTTGGAACCGTCCCGGTTTGGGCGGTGCGCGTGACCTACGTCGGCGAGCTCGGCTGGGAGTTCTACTTCGGGATGGAATACGGTGCCCGACTGTGGGACACACTGTGGGAGGCTGGGCAGGCCGAAGGGATGGTGGCGGCAGGCTACAAGGCGATCGACACGCTGCGGCTGGAAAAAGGCTACCGCTATTGGGGGGCCGACATCAGCCCGGACTACTCCCCATACGAGACCGGCATGGGCTTCGCGGTCAAGCTCAACAAGGGAGACTTCCTGGGGAAGGAAGCGCTGGTCAAGCAGAAGGCGGAAGGTGTGCAGCAGAAGCTGTGCTGCATGACGTTGGCCGATCCAACTGCGATCGCACTAGGCAACGAGCCGATCTTCAAGGGCGACAAGGTGATCGGGTGGATCACCTCGGGCGGCTACGGCTACTCGGTCGGCAAGAGCATTGCGTACGGCTACTTACCGCTGGCCGACGCCAAGGTCGGCAACGAGTTTGTGGTCGAGCTATTCGGCGAACGCATCAAGGTTAAGGTCGAGAACGATCCGCTCTACGATCCCAAGGGCGAGCGGATCAAGTCGTAAAGCGGCGTACCGTAACTTGCTTAACGTCACTCACGATCGTGAATACGGGCCCGGGCGTATTGGCCGGGCCCGACAATCCAGAGGATTCCACTACTCAGGCGTCTCGTTCCGGCGGACCGGCCTGATTGTGTGATAGCATAAACGCAGAATCGCAAACGAAGCGACACGCGGCCTTGAACGAGTCTAGTTCATCTTGACGGCAAAACACGGTGACTGCCGGCGAACGATTGAGTTGTGTGGTCGATTACCTTCAGGAGGAAGCACCTATGGCTGAGAGCGTGCTCGAGCGCTTGCAGAGAACGAACCCGGATATGGAAATCTGGTGGGATTCCTCACCCTTGATCTTCGATTCGTGGGTGAAGAAAAACGTCGACGCCGCATCGGCGGGCAAGAAGAAGGAGCTGGAAGCCCAACTCAAGCGCCTGTTCGTTTGGGACGACATGGGCAAGAGCGTCTTCCGCGGCTGCACTACCAACCCGCCGCTATCGCTGACGGCGATCAAGACTGACCCGGCTACGTGGGAGAAGTGGGTCGACGATCAGATCAAGGCCAATCCCGGAATCCAGCTCAAGGATCTGTGGTGGATGACCTACACGCAAATCGTCAAGCGTGGCGCCGAGAAGCTGCTGCCGCTGTTCGAGGCCTCGGGCGGCCGCTTCGGCTGGGTTTCGGGCCAGCTGGATCCGCGGCTCTTCACCGAGAAAGAGCAGATGTACTCGCAGGCGGATGAGCTGCGTGCCCTATCGAAGAACGTCATGATCAAGGTCCCGGCCAGCCAGCAGGGCGTGGATGTCGTCCGTTATCTCACCTCGAAGGCGATTTCCACCAATGTCACCACCTGCTTCACGCTGCCGCAGATGATGGCTGTGGCGAGAGCGGCTCTGGAGGGCCAGGCCGAGGCGGTCAAGAACAAGGTCGACACCTCCGGTTGGCGCGCCGTCATCACGCACATGCTCGGCCGGTTGACCGAACGCCCGATCATCCCCGAGCAGGCGGCGTACTACAAGGTGGATTGGACGGAGGCCGACCGCAAGTGGTTCGGCATCGGCGTCTTCCGCCGGGCGTACCGCCTGCTGAAAGAAGGCGGCTACCCGAGCAAGATGCTGCTGTGCTCCGTGCGGGGCGGGCCTCTGGTGAATGGCAAGATGCGCTACTGGGACATCCAGGAGGTTGCCGGCGGCGACGTCGTCATGACCCTGCCGCCGAGCGCCCTCGATCCGATGTTCGCCATGGGCGACAGCCTGGATTTCCGTGAGGGTGCCATCGACGAGGAAATTCCCGAGTCGACCCTCGACAAGATCTACCAGATGCCGTACACGATGCAGGCCTACGAGCCGAACGGTCTGTCCCTCGACCAGTTCAACACCCATCCATCGACGATCTTCACCGTGGCGGAGTTCTCCAAGGCCGTCCAGGGCGTAGAAGAGTTCTGCAAGGGCCGGCTCCAGAAAGCGGGCGTACCTGTTCCAGCCTAGCCCTTGAAGGCTACGTAGATACGACAGACTCGGCGGCCGCCCCTGCCTGGGAGCGGCCGCCGTCGCGCCGGGTCCCCCGTCCCACCTGCGAAGGATGAGACATGATCGAGAAGAAGATGCTCTTCACGCCGGGCCCGGTGATGACGTCGGATGCGGTTAAGTCCGTGCTGCTGCAGCCCGACATCCCTCACCGACAGCCGGTGTTCGAAGCCTATGTTCGCAGCCTGCGCTCCCAACTCTTGCGCCTGTTTCAAGCGGACGACGCGTACACCGCGGTCGTCATCACCGGGTCGGGCACGGCGGCGAACGAAGCGGCGCTGTCGTCCATCTTCAAGACGGGCGAGGGGATCCTGCTCCTCAAGAATGGGGAGTTC
>JBGOYQ010000317.1:0-2555 GCA_041479735.1 Anaerolineae bacterium
ACCGGGAAGGGCCGAACGGTGAATGTGCCTGGAGTGGAAAGTTCGTGGAACGAACAAAGAAGGCCGCTTTCCCCGGATGGGGATACTGCTGGTGGGGCGAAGGCGGTGAAGCCGCTGGGATCCTGCCAGAGGGCCGAGTCGTTCCCGGCATGGACCGCCAACAAGGGCTCGAGGGCTAAGGCTCGTTTGGTGCCCTGACGTTCACCGAACCGCCGGATGCGGACCCGCATGTCCGGTGGTGTGAGAGGGGGAGCGGGCGACCCGCTCTCCCTACTCAATTTCGCGCGGTTGTCCGGGAGGGCTATGGTGCCAGTGACAGTGTCCCGTCTCTCCAGGTGACCCCGAACGCCGGCGAACGCTCGCCGATCAGCCGCAGCGCCATGGCCGCCAGTCGCTGGGGGTCACCACTGGTGAGCAACTCCAACCCGCCGCTGCGGCCGGTCGCGACTTGAAGGCCCTGTTCGTTCAGCAGTCGCACTGCTTGCCGCGCCACGGCCGGCGACGGATCGATGACCTGGACGCCCGGGCCGGCCAGTTCAGCAATGACGGGGATGACGAAGGGATAGTGGGTGCAAGCCAGCACGAGCGTATCGACGCCTCGCGCTTGTAGCGGCGCCAGCGCCTGGGCCACGAGGGCGCGCGTCTCCGGGCCGTCCAGGTCGGCGGCCTCGATCCGCTCCACCAGCCCGGGGATCGTCTTGGGGATAACCGTAACCCCGGCCGCGAACCGCTCCACGACCGAGGCGAACAATTCGCCCTGGAAGGTGGCCGGCGTCGCCAGGACGCCGACCGCCTTGGTCCTGGTCTGCTCCGCGGCGGGCTTCACGGCCGGCTCCATGCCCACGAACGGGATTGCGGGATACGCGGCCCGCAGCGCCTTCAAGGCGGCAGCCGAGGCGGTGTTGCAGGCGACGACGATGAGCTTGACCGGCCGATCGATCAGGAAACGGGTGATGCCGTCGGCGAAGCTGCGCACCTCGGACAATGGGCGCGCGCCGTAGGGCACGTGAGCCTGATCGGCCACGAAGACGATGTCTTCGTGCGGGAGCTGCCGGCGGAGCTCACGCAGCACCGACAGCCCTCCGACGCCCGAGTCATAGACACCGATGGGCGAAGTATTCGAGGGCCCCACGTCATTCCCCCGTACAAGCGTGGATGAACGCTTCGAATAACCTGACCGAGTCCGTGCGCTGCGGGAGCCGCTCGGGGTGCCATTGTACGCCGAGCGCGAACGGGTGGCTGTCCCATTCGATGGCCTCGACGATTCCGTCGGGCGCTAGCGCCGTCGCCCGCCAGCCCGGCGCAAGGTCGAGGACGGCCTGATGGTGCGAGCTGTTGACGTCCAGGGTGGCCGCTCCCAGTAGCCGGGCCAGAGTCGATTCGGACTCGATTCGAATTGGGTGGGCGAGCTGGGCTGCCGGCCGGCCGGGGCCGTCGTGGTCGAGGGCACCCGCGTACTGGCTGGGGATGTCCTGGATCAGGCTGCCGCCCATGGCGACGTTGATGGCCTGCAGGCCGCGACAAATCCCGAAGACGGGCTTCTCGTCCTCGACAGCCCAGCGCGCCAACTGGATCTCCAGGCTATCTCGTAACGGATCGAGGCTGCGGAGTCCGTCGATCGGTGGGGCGCCGAAGAGACCCGGGTCGATGTCGCCGCCTCCGCTCAAGAGCAAGCCATCCAGTCGGGTGAATAGGGCTCGCAGGGTGTGTTCGCCCAGGCCGAGAGGGATGACTACCGGCAGGCCGCCGGCGCGGGCGACGGCGTCGACATACGCTTGCTGCGCCGGGAACTGGTCGGCGGGATCGGCGCCGGCCGAGCTGGGGTGGGTGGTAATCCCGATCAGAGGAGCCAAATCAATCCCAGGCGGTTAAGAAAAGCAGGTGCAGGTTGATGCCTGCACCTGGTTCGTGGCTCGTCCGAATTCAGGCCTTGCGCTTCTCGACCAGCCGGGCGCGCTTGCCTGTTCGCTCGCGCAAGTAGTACAGCTGGGCCCGGCGCACGCGCGCCTGGCGCTGGACCTCGATCTTCTCGATGAGCGGGGACCGCATCAGGAAGGTCCGCTCGACGCCGACGCCGTGCGCCGCCGTGCGCCGTACGGTGAAGTTGGCGTTGCTGCCGCCTTTGCGCAACCGGATGACCGTGCCGCGGAACTCCTGGATGCGTTCGCGGTCGCCCTCGCGGATGCGGACGTGCACGCTGACGGTGTCCCCCGGGTTGAGCTGCGGGACGTTCGGGTTGGGTGGCGCCTCGAGCGCCTTCATGATTTCCGACATGCCGTTCACCTTCAATAGGATATTCATGCGATGGGCCGCCCAATCCTGCCGGGCGGCACGGAAACCTAGTCTACCACGAGGTGCCTGCCGACGTCCAGGTGTCGTTTGGGGAGGTTTCGACCGGGCAAGGCCTCAGGATCGCGCCTGGTAGGCGGACCACAAGTGCATGCCGGCCAGCGACTTGGCGTCCCGAAGCTCGCCGCTGGCGATCAGGACGTCCACCTGGTCGGGAGTCAGACGTTCCACTTGCAGGTCCTCGTCCTCGTCCGGCGCGAGCGGAT
>JBGOYQ010000318.1:0-2552 GCA_041479735.1 Anaerolineae bacterium
CATGGTCGCTGAGGCCGAGCAGCTCCAGGAACAGGTGCTGGTGACGACGGAAAACGGCCAGGTGATCCACAAGCACAAAGACGATCCTCGAGTGACCCGAATTGGACGCTTCCTGCGACGCTACAGCCTCGACGAGCTTCCTCAGTTGTTCAATGTGCTGCGTGGCGAGATGAGCATGGTGGGCCCGCGCCCCGAGATGCCCTGGCTGGTCGACAAGTACGAACCGTGGCAGAGGAAGCGTTTTGCCGTGCCCCAAGGCATTACGGGCTGGTGGCAAATCAACGGACGCAGCGACAAGCCCATGCACCTCAGCACGGATAACGACCTCTATTATGTCTACAACTACTCACTCTGGCTCGACATATGGATCCTTTTGCGGACGCCGTGGGCGGTTATCACTAGCAAAGGGGCATTCTAGGCTGGCCGGTTGCGCTCTTGACTAAACCCGGTCCTGTGGCATCGACAGCCAGGTCGTCCAAGGCGTCTCAAACACGCGGGTAGCGCATCGCGGCTTCCTTCGGGGGATTCCCGTCTCACTGCGGCCGGACACTCCTCCCTCCCTAGACCGAGTCAGCTGGGACAAGGCTCGGCGACCAGAATCCACTACAGATAGTACAATCCAAACATGTGTCGCGACACGGAAGCCTTGGCTGATCCGGGGGGCGATCCATCTTTCCGCCACTCCCAGGCTGGCAGCGGCCGCACTAAGCTTGTCTCGCTGGTCGGCAAGTAAGCGCGGCCGATTGCCCATTGCCGGATCAGGGGTAAGGCCCGCTTGGCCCCGCGATGTTGCTCAAACGCCAGTGCGCATGCCCTGGCCGGTTACGAGGGTCCTGCGTCGCTGGCGACGCAGGGTATTCCTTGAAGGGGATCGTGAGCGGGGGGACGTTCAGGGACAGGAACCGAGGCCGCTGGCGTGTAACGGGGTAATGCACCAGTTGGGGACGGCGACCTATCGGGCAAGAGGTACTTGATCGCTTGCCTTGCGAATAGGAGGTCCAGTTCGTGAGATCGATCGTGACCGGAGGTGCCGGTTTCATTGGCAGTCACCTTGTGCACAGGCTGATCCAGGCCCCAGGCGCGCACGTCACGGTCTATGACAACTATTCGTCCGGCAAGGAATGGCACCTCTCCGATCTGGCCGGTAACCCCGGACTGTCGATCATCCGGGCGGACATCAAGGATCTCGACCGCCTGACGGAAGCGACGCGTGGTCAAGAGCGGGTTTTCCACCTCGCCTCCAACCCAGATATCGCCAAGGCCATGATCGACCCGACGATCGACTTCTGGGAGGGAACATACCTCACGCAGAATGTACTCGAGGCGATGCGCAGGGGCGACGTCCGGGCGATCACATATGCCTCCGGGAGCGGCGTCTATGGGGAGACCGGTTTGTTGCCCGTCCCGGAGACCTACGCGCCGATGGAGCCGATCTCGACCTATGGAGCGAGCAAGCTGGCAGGTGAGGCGCTGATCTGCTCCTACTGCCAGCTCTTCGGCTTCCAGGCGCGCGTCTACCGCTTTGCCAATGTGGTCGGGCCGCGGCAGACACACGGGGTCGGGCACGATTTCATCCGGCACCTCCGCGAGGACCCCGCGCGGCTTCGTATCCTCGGCGATGGGATGCAAAGCAAGTCGTACATCCATGTAGAGGACGTGCTCGACGCCCTGTTGTGGCCGGATGCCCCTTCGGATGGCGCGTTCGAGTGCTACAACGTTGCCACCGATGACTATGTCACGGTAAGAGAGATCGCCGGGCTGGCGATCGAGGCGCTCGGGCTGGCCGAGGATCAGGTGGCACTGGAATTCTCCGGCGGCGATCGGGGGTGGAAGGGCGATGTTCCAGTCGTTCGATTCGACCTGACGAAGATCCACTCGTTGGGCTGGAGGGCTAAGAGAAGCTCGCGCCAGGCTCTGAGGGACTCGATGCTGGCGATGTTGAACGAGCTGGAACGATAGGGCCCACACGATGAGCAGCGAGATGAACTGCAGCGGGCAGGATGGCATTCGGTTTGTGGGATTCCGCAGACCCTCAAGGCCCGCAGACCGATCCGGAAGTAGCCCCAACGCAATCGTGCGCTGTGGCTTCCGCTTCAAGTCAGCGCCCATCGCCTCTCATGCCGACAGCAGTGTGGGATCCTCGAAAGGGAGCCGTCATGTCGCTTGCGATCGGGCGTGAGAGCCAGGACAGGTCGGGGCGCACGCCGGCAGAGCGTGACGCCGATCGAGGCGCTGAACAGCCTGTGGTGTCTCTGGTTGTCCCGGCCCTGAACGAAGAGATCACGATTGGGGAATTCGTTGATTGGTGCCTGGCCGGCCTGCACAGCGCAAGCGTTGTGGGCGAGGTCTTGATCGTGGACAGCTCGACCGATCGGACAGCGGAGATTGCAGAACAGAGGGGTGCCCGGGTACTTCGAACCCCCAGGTTGGGACTGGGACGAGCCTACATCGATGCGCTGCCGCACATTGCCGGCCGGTACGTAATCATGGGGGACTGTGACCTGACCTATGACTTCCGCGAGCTCTCGCCTTTCATCGAGAAGCTGAGCCAG
>JBGOYQ010000319.1:0-2551 GCA_041479735.1 Anaerolineae bacterium
AGGCCCCCATGGGGACCTCGCCCTTTATGCTGAGGTACGCGGGCAAGGCAGCGGTGGCACCGAAGGTATCCGCGGCGCGAACCGCGTAGCCATCGACGGCGGAGCGGGAAAAGGCAGGCAAAGGATGCGGCGAGGTTAGGTCGGCGGCCAGCACTCGCCCCAGAGCGTCCTCAGTCGCGATGACCTCGGTGGGGCGGAGGCGGTCCGCGGGCAACGCCGAGAGCAACAGCTCCAGCGCTTCTGACGGCGGCAGAAGGTGCAGAAACTCGGGCATGATCAGGTCAACAAGAATCCGACGAGCTCAAGGTAGGTGGTCAGGATGACCAATCCAATGGCGCCCAGAATCAAGAGGCGCCAGCGTGGGGGCAACCCGTTCCGGATCCTGGCCATCTGCCAGATCTGGCCGACGGCCAACGGCAGGGGGATCAGCATGCCGGTCCCCAGCCGCCGGGGTAACCCGGCGGCGATCCCCAGGACGAAGAGCAGGATCGCCAGCAGAATGGCGGAGTCATGGATGCGCATGGCGGTCGACCAGCCCAGCCGCGTCAGCAGGTTGCCGCCCCTGACCGTGGTCGACAGCGCATACTCGGGCAGCTCGATGGCGATGAACATGGCGAAGGTCAGCATCACCAAGGGGAAGGTGGCCATGAGCAGGAAGCGGTGCACCTCCCCGGTCTGGATGACGTACCCGAATGTCGGGACCAGGCCGGCGGCGATGACCGCGGCGATGATCTCACCGAAGCCGCTGCCCGATAGGCGGAGCGGCGGCGCGTCGTAGAAGAACGCGCCCACGAAGATCAACGCCAGCAGGAGCCAGGCGGCCAGGGGCAGTTCGCCGCCGATTGCCAGGCCGGTCGCGAGGACGGCGCCCAGTCCGATGACCAGGATGGCGGCGCTGAGCGGGACGATGCGCGGCAGGCGGGATGGCCCAACGGCCCCGGAAGGCCCGGTGAACGGCGTCCGTCGATCGGGATCGATCTCTCGGTCGGGTTCGCTATAGGCATTCACGTAATGCGCCATAAGCTGGATGAACAGGACCAGGGCCAGCCCGGCGACGAGGGGACCGGGACGGATCGGCCGCCCAAGGTAGTCGGCGATCGCCGGCCCGATCGCGAACAGCAGCGACCCGGCCAACAGGTTCAGCGGGCGGCTGATGCGGATGAACAGTCCGATCTGGCGCCAGGTCAGAATCATGGGCGCGCTTCCCACGGGAACGCGGCGTCGTCGGGATCGACCTCCGCATGCGTGGCCAGTCTGAGGAGAAACGACCGCTCGGCCAGGCCGCGTGCGCCGAACGCCACCCCAAACGGGGCCAGGACCAGAGTGGGCTGCGTGCAAACGAGCCGCTGCCAGCGGTCCCGCGTCGGGGAACCCGCGCGCAGGTCATGCCAGACGAACTCGACCGAACCTTCCAACAGCGCCCAAAGTTCATCCGCGACCGCGCGGACGCGCAGCCCGGTGCCCTCGCCGGACGCAAGCCAGATGGCCTCGCTTAGGCCGAAGCGGCGCAGCAGATGGTCGTAATCGGCGAGGATGGTCACGCGGCGGATGCCGGGTTCGTGAGCTGCGGACAGCTCCCGGATATACACGTCGTGAATTGCGGCCTGTGGCTGCATGTCTTAAGGCGCCTTGGAGGGCGGGGTGAGGTCTCGATGTGCGACGGGCGCGCCGGTATCAACCGCCACGCGTATGTCACGCAGGTGGATCATGTTGTGCCGGTAAACAAGCCTAAGCATCTCGCCCAGCTCGACATCGCCGAACCATGGATGGTAACCGGGCCTGGACAGATCGGGCAGATCGAGACCGGCGGCCAGGCGCACGGTCGCGGCCCGGGCTTCACGAAAGCCATCCAGGAGCTCCGAGGGCGGGGTGGTGCGGAAAGGGGCGGCCTCCGCCTCGTTGAACCGATCGATGTCCAGGTCTCGGGGCGCGCCCTTGCCTCCGGCGGCCACATCCGCCATCAGGCGTTTCAGGGCCCGCTCGGCGAAGACGAAGTGCGCCAGCACCATCCGCACAGTCCATTGGCCGCCGGTCGTGTACACCTGGAGTTCCCAAGCCTCGGGCGGCAGCCCGCGGAAGAAATCGATCGTCTTCTCGCCGTCGGAGGTCAATCGCCGAATCAGGTGGTCGATTTCGGGCCGCGCCGTCGGGTCGTTCAGACCCACTGGTTGCCTCCGTCGACGACGAGCGTCTCGCCGGTGATGTAGTCGCTCTTCATCAGGAAAATAACCGCGGCGGCGATGTCGTCCGGGCTCCCCGGATGACGAAGGGGCAGGCGTGCGGCGAATTGATCCCAGCGCGCCGGCGTTAGGCCTTCCGGCTTGAGCACGGGTCCTGGGGCGACGGCGTTGACCCGGATGTCCGGTGCCAGCGCCAGGGCGGCCACCTGGGTCAGCATGAGGATCCCAGACTTGCTGATCGAGTGGATGGGGAAACGCGCCCAGGGGCGGAGGCCGGCGACGTCGGCGATGTTGACGATGGACCCGCCGCCGCGGCCGCGCATCCGCCTGGCCGATTCCTGCAGGCAGAAGAAGGCCCCCTTGAGATTGAG
>JBGOYQ010000320.1:0-2537 GCA_041479735.1 Anaerolineae bacterium
CGAGTCGGCCTTATCCCCCTCCGTCAGGACTTCCTGTCGGTAGGCTTCGGGCTGCAACCGGAAGAGTTCCGGACTGGCCCCGTAGACAATCTTGACGTTCAGGCCGCGTTTATCTAGCTCGGGCAGGAGCCGCGCGACGCTGGCCATTGCGCTCGTCCCCTGGACGATGTACGTGCCGGCTTTCGGTTTGCCGGGCACATGATCTCGAACGACGTATGCGCCGCGAGCCGCCTCGAAGTGTGACGGCATGCGCAAAAGGACGCGATCCGGCACTGCGATCGGCGGCCGTGTCAGGTGCAGGACGACCAGTGGGACGTCCGTCTTCAAGGCAGCCGCCAGCAGCACCGGCACCTCGTTGTATTCCCACGGGTGCAAGTTGAGGATCTGGCCTCGCGGGAAAAGCTGCATCACCGCCGGCTCAAAGATGCCGAAGTGGGTCCGGCTGTCGTCGGCCGTTTCCGGGCCCGAGTGGCCGGCGACATACAGGACCTTACCCACCTTGAGCTGGCAGTCCTGTGCCAGCTGGGAGAACAGCCGTAGCATCCCGTACTTCAGATAGGAGAAGGAGCCATAGGTCGAGCACGCACCCCAGAAGCCGTCGAATTCCTTCTCGGGGTCAGGCGAGAAGTTCACTGTGGCCATGCCTGCAAGGATCCCGGCGTTGACGAACTCGGTGATCTCCTGAGGCAGAAGCACACCCTCCGGGGTCCCATAGCGCTCGTACCAGCCATAGCCCTTGAAGTCGCCGTAGCTGGCGGCGAAGCCGCTGATGTTGGTCGAGTCCGCCAGGTCGGCGGAGGCGGCGATGAACAGCGGCCGGCCGTACTCCTTGGCGCCGAAGGCGTTGACCCATGCGCCCCACTTGGCCAGCGCCGCCCGGTTGGCGATCGACGTGCCCGGCTTGACGTACATGTCGGCCGGATAGTTCTTGAAGTCGAACAACCGATCGTCCTTCCAGGGCAGCCCGCGCTTGCCCAGCTTGAAAGAGGGGATGTCTTCGGGGACGCTGTCGCCCAGCGTCACCAGGCGATCGGCCAGGTAGTCGACCAGCGCCTGGTCGCGGTGGAGCACGTCGATCACCGCCCGGAGGTTGGCCTCGAACTCGGCCCGCTGTCCGGCGGCGTCGGCCGGCGCCGCTCCCCCGAAGTTGACGAACTGCGCGCCGTACTTGTCGGCGAACGGCTTCTTGGATTGCCAGAACAGCTCGCTGTTCATCTTGTGCGGCGCGCCGTGGGATGGGTTGTCGTACTTGAGATAGCCGCGGCCCTTGCGTGTCTTCAGCCAGGCGATGCCCGGCGCGCGGTCGGGGTTGTCGCCCATCACCATCGACAGCACGGCCTGCGTTACCGGCCCCCACTCGCTGCCGAACTCGGCTCCAAAGACGCGCCAGCCGTGCGAGCCGAACCAGTCGTTCGGCCCGCCGTACACGACGCTGCTGACCGGGTGATCGTCGATCCCGAAGTCGTTCCAATCGATCACCAGGTACAGATTGTCGAGCGCCAGCCCCCAGGCAGAGTTCATCACCTCGTGCGCCGCGCCGGGCGTCAATCCGGCCTCGCCCTCGAAACCGAAGACCTTGACGCCCTCGGCCCCGGCGCGCTTGAGGGCCAGCGCCAGCCCCGTCGCCGCCGGCCCTCCGTGCCCCGACGGCCCGGTGTTGAATTTCAAGAATAGCGTCTTGCCCTCCATCTCGGCGTGCCCCGACAGGCCGCCTCGGTGTCGGAAGTTGAGCAGGTCCTCCCAGACCAATGCCCGCTTGGAGGCGTTCGGCACGGCGTAACGGGGATCGCCCGTCTGCTGGTACTTGACGCGCAAGGCCTCGTTGAACACAGCCAGCGTGGTGTAGATCAGCGGGATCGTATGGCCACCGACCAGGACGAAACGATCGCCGAATCGCTTCTCGGGATGGCGGATGTCCCAGCGCATCACGCCGCTGAGCAGCGTCACCAGCAGCGCGTGCACCTTGGAGCGCGAGCCGCCGGGATGACCGCTCTGGCGGTAGTTCATGATCAGATCCAGAAGCTGGTCGACGATGTCTTTGGTCTTCTCCCAGCGGTCGAACTCGCCCGACAATTCCTTGTAGCGCAAGGCGATGGTCTCTTCTCTGGCGCGGTCCATGTGTCTCTCCCCGAATCTCCGTGAATGGGTTCGTTCCTGGCGGGTGTACGAAAACGCCGCCGAATCGGCCTCAGGCGCGGGCCCAGGCATCCTGCCACACCCGCTTCGTCCCGGCGATCACCTGCGCTGACGTCTCCTTCTCCGATTGCGGCTTGACTTCGAAGCCGACCCACGGTCGTTCAGCCTTTCCTTCGGCCAGGTACCCGACCTTGAACAGGCCGCGGATGAAGACTGCCAGCTCGTCGACGTCGTTGCAGCCACCCGGCCAGCCAAAGCGCGGGTGTAGGTCACCGAAGCCTGGCTTGCCCGCCTCGCGCACGCAGTTACCGACATGGATGTGCACCAGGTAGGGCTTCAGGAGGCTCAGCGCCTTCTCCGACTCCTCGAACAGCAGCGGTTGATGACTCAGATCGTACATC
>JBGOYQ010000321.1:0-2534 GCA_041479735.1 Anaerolineae bacterium
ATGCCGACGTGCTAAAGTTCATCGCCGCCCGGGCTCCTAATCACAGTCAGGTCCTAATCAACATCCAGGATCCGAACGAATATGTGGAGGAGTTCGGAATGCATCTGTCCGAGTTCTTTGGCCGCGGTGACCTCACTATCGCTCCGATCCAGGTTTCGGATCCAGGCTTGGGCGCGATCGGCCGGGTGATAACTTTCATCGCCGTCCCGGAGGTCGAGAACACACCTAAGCTCTCAGTCAGGATGGGCGTCATTGACGCCACGCAGCAAGCCTGGAACAACTCACTCGATGGCAGCATACGGGATCGGTCCACGGAGGTGTTTAGGACCGTGCGGACGTTCCGCTTGGCGACGTTCGATAGCCCAAGATTGTTGTGTCGTTTCTTCTCGGGTACCGGCTATTGCTCCGGGGCCAGCCCGCTTTTCGACACGAGGTTGTTCAGCTACGGATGGCGAGTGTATCGCCTTGACTAGCGTCCCGGTCGGGTTGCTCGATGAACGAGGCGGCCCCGCCGGGTCCGCCGGTGTTGTGCCCTGCCGATGCGCACCGACCCGGCCGACCATGAGAGGCTGATGCGATCGAGGTTGGTGGATCCCGAGCCGGGGGAAGGGGGCTACGTGGGAAAGGAAAACCCGTGAATCGCGGCGACGCAGGTCAGATGGCGACAGTCTCCATCGTCATACCAGTCTACAACGAGGAGGCGGCGCTGGAGCCGTTCCATACCGAGTTGGCCAAGACGATAGGGTCGCTTCCATTCTCTTTCGATTTCTACTACGTCGATGATGGATCGACAGATGAAACCGCGGGGATCCTTCGGCGCCTATCCGAAGCGGATTCGCGCGTTCACGCCATCCGCCTGAGCCGCAACTTCGGCCACCAGGCCGCCCTGACGGCGGGACTGGACCATGCCTCAGGAGATATCCTTATCACGTTGGACGCGGACGGGCAGCATCCGCCGGGACTTATCCCTCAGATGCTCGATCTCTACCAGTCGGGGTGCGATATTGTCCTGACTCAGCGGATTGACGAAGGCGAACAGTCAATCTTCAAGCGCGGGTCGTCTGCAGTCTTCTATTGGCTGCTCAATCGCCTGGGCGACACGCATATCCTTCCGGGGGCGGCCGACTTCCGTTTGATGTCGCGCGAGGTGGTCGACAGCCTAAAGGGCATGCGCGAGTACCACCGATTCCTGCGAGGAATGGTGGCGTGGCTGGGCTACCGAACGGTGATCATCCCCTACGTTCCCTCGCCTCGGATCGCGGGCAGCTCGAAGTACTCGCTGAGGAAGATGGTCCGGCTGGCGATGGATGCGGTCTTCTCCTTTTCCCTGGCGCCGCTGCAAATCGGCCTGACCTTAGGATTGTTCTTCTTCGTCCTGGCGATCGTCGAGGTCATCTACGTCTTGAGCTTCTGGGTGCGGGGTCGGGCTGACCTGCTTGCGCCGGGTTGGAGCTCGTTGATGTTCATGATCCTGATCGTCGGGGGCGTCCTCACGACCGTCCTTGGGTTCATCGGGGTGTATGTCGGGTACATATTCCAGGAGGTCAAGGGCCGACCGGTCTACGTTGCTCGCAAGTCTGAGAAGACAGAGAGCCAAGAATCAAGTCAGGAGCGGAAGCCTTGACGCACGGCGAGCCGTCGTCGCACGCGGGGCGGAAACCCTAGGAGAGGGGAATGGGTTCAGTGTTGGAAGCCTTTGATCTGACCGGCCGCGTGGCCATCGTCACGGGAGGCGCCGGCCTGCTCGGCCGCGAGTTCTGTCGCGCGCTGGGCGAGGCTGGTGCGGCGGTGGCCGTTGTCGATCTGGATCGCCAGGCGGCCGCGCAAGTCGCGAAGGACCGTTCGGCCGCAGGGCAGCGCGCCCTGGCTGTGGAGGTCGATGTCACCCAGCCCGGCTCGGTCCGGGCTGCGGTCGAAGCCGTCATGAAGGCGTACGGCGCGATCGACATCCTGGTCAATAGTGCCGCCCTCGATCCCAAGTTCGATGCGGAACACACATCGAGCGGATCCAGCACCTTCGAGGACTTTCCGCTGGAAGCTTGGAACCAGGCCCTGGCGGTCAACCTGACGGGAATGTTCCTGTGTTCACAGGCCGTGGCGGCACCGATGTTGAAGCAGGGCCGGGGCGTCATCATCAACCTATGCTCGACCTATGGCTTGGTCGGGCCAGACCAACGCATCTACCAGCGGCCGGGAAAGCCCGCCCAGTACAAGCCCGTCTATTACTCGGTCACCAAGGCCGGCGCGTTGGGATTGACGCGCTACCTGGCGACTTACTACGCCGGCCAGAACATCCGAGTCAACGCGCTGACGCCTGGCGGCGTCTTCAATCAGCATGATGATGACTTTGTCCGGAACTACTCCGCGCGGACAGTCCTGGGACGCATGGCGAAAAAGGACGAGATGAATGGCGCCTTGCTCTTCCTGGCCTCGGACGCGTCTGCGTACATGACCGGCTCGAATCTAGTCGTCGACGGAGGCTGGACTGCATGGTGAAGCCGGCGGAGGTCCTGGTGGTCGTTCCGGCACGCGGC
>JBGOYQ010000322.1:0-2522 GCA_041479735.1 Anaerolineae bacterium
GCTTGTCGTCCTCGTTGAGTTCGTCGATCCCCAGGATGGCGATGATGTCCTGCAAATCCTTGTAGCGCTGAAGCACGCGCTGGACCTCGCGCGCCACCGCGTAGTGTTCCTCGCCGACGACCAGCGGGTCCAGGATGCGTGAGGTCGACGACAGCGGATCGACGGCCGGGTAGATGCCCTTCTCGACGATCGCGCGTTCGAGGGCGATGGTCGCATCCAGGTGGGTGAAGGTGGCGACGGGGGCGGGATCGGAGTAGTCGTCGGCCGGCACGTAGACCGCCTGCATCGACGTGATCGACCCCGAGCGGGTGGAGGTGATACGTTCCTGCAATCCGCCCATCTCGGTCGATAGTGTCGGCTGGTAGCCGACGGCCGAAGGCATGCGGCCCAACAGCGCCGAGACCTCCGAGCCGGACATGCTGAAGCGGAAGATGTTGTCGATGAATAGCAGGACATCACGCCCCTGATCGCGGAAGTACTCGGCCATAGTCAGGGCGGTCAGGCCGACACGCAGGCGTACGCCCGGCGGCTCATTCATCTGTCCGTAGACCAGGACGGTGTCCTTGAGGACGCCCGACTCGATCATCTCGCGATACATCTGCGTGCCCTCGCGAGTGCGTTCGCCGATGCCGGCGAAGACCGAGTTGCCCTGATGGACGGTGGCGATGGAGCGGATGAGCTCCTGGATGATGATGGTCTTGCCGACGCCGGCGCCGCCGAAGATGCCGGTCTTGCCGCCGCGAGTGAACGGGGCGATCAGGTCGATGACCTTCAGGCCGGTTTCGAATACCTCGACCCGGCGGGACTGCTCCTCGAACGACGGGGCCAGGCGATGGATCGGATAAGTCGTGGCGGCCTTGACCGGGCCGCGGCCGTCGACCGGGCGCCCGAGGACGTTGAACACGCGCCCGAGCGTCTCCTCGCCGACGGGAACGCGAATCGGCCCGCCAGTTGCGATCGCCTGCATGCCGCGCTGCAAGCCGTCGGTCGTGTCCATCGCCACGGTTCGGACCATGTGACCGCCCAGGTGGCGTTGGACCTCCAACACCAGCGGTTCTGCGTCCGGCCGCGGCACCTCGATCGCGTCGTAAATCTCGGGCAGCTCCTTGGGGGGGAACTCGCAATCCACCACCCCACCCTGAATCTGAGCCACTCGGCCGATCGTCTTCGCCATCCTGGCCTCCAACTCGCCTACGGGCGTCGCGCCTGGGCTAACGCCTCGGCGCCCCCGGCGATGTCGAGCATGTCGTTGGTAATCGATTGCTGGCGTGCCTTGTTGTACTGCAGGCGCAGCGCGCCGCCGAGCTCGTTGGCATTCTGGGTGGCGTTCTGCATCGCCACCATACGCGCGGCTTGCTCGCTGGCCTGCGACTCCAGGATCGCCTGATAGATCTGCAGCGCCGTGAAGCGCGGGACGATCTGTCCGATCAGCTCGGCCTCACCGGGCTCGTAGATGTACGCGGTCGTCATCGCCTTCTTGCCGCCGGTCAGGGCGCCGACCGCCACCTCGCCGAAATCCAGCTCCAGCGGCAAGAGCTTCATCGCCCGTGGCACCTGGCGCAGCAGACTGATGAAGTCGGTGTAGACCAGGAACACCTGATCCGCCCGTCCCTCCAAGTACTCTTCGACCGCCAGACGGCCGATGGCCGACACGTCGGCGAAGGTCGGGTCGGCCGGCAACCCACTGAAGTCGGCGCGGATGTCGGCCCGACGGCGCGACATCATATCGCGGCCCTTGCGCCCGATGACGGCGTAGCTCACCGGTGCCGACACGCCTCGAAAGCGCTCGAGCGCGAAGCGCACCACATTGATGTTATAGGCACCGGCCAGCCCACGATCGCCCGTGACGAGCACGACCAGCACGCTACGGACTTCCGGTCGTTCCCGCAGTAGCGGGTGCAGGAAAGCCCTCCCCGGCTGGGTCGATAGGTGCTGCAGGACACGCCAGGCGTTCGCGGCATACGGCCGCGTCGCCATCACCGCCTGCTGCGCCCGACGGACCTTGCTGGCGCTCACGGCCTGCAGCGCCCGGGTTACCTGGGCGATGTTCTGGATGCTGCGGATCCGCAGCCGCATCTCACGCGCCGAGGACATGTTCTCTCGTCCCTTGCCCGGCTAGGCCGGCGCCTGCCAGCTCTGGCCGAAGGTTTCCAGCGCCTTGCGCAGGCCGGCCTCGGTCTCGCGGGTAATCTCCTTACGCGTGGCGATGTCGGCCAGAAGCTCCGGATGGGAGGTGTCCATCTCGCGCAAGGCCGCCGCCTGGAAGGCCTTGACCTGGGTCACCGGGACCCGGTCGGCGAAGCCCTGCGTCGCCGCAAAGAGCGCCACGACCTGATGCTCAAGGCTCAACGGCTGGTATTGCGACTGCTTGAGGACCTCCTGCAGCCGCTGCCCTCGAGCAAGCTGCGCCTGGGTCGCGTGGTGTCCAGAGCCACCCACCACCCACCGCTCTTCAAGACGCGGTGCTGTTCGCTGAGGGCTGGCTGCAGATCAGATACGTTGCGCAGCAGGAAGCCGGAAAC
>JBGOYQ010000323.1:0-2518 GCA_041479735.1 Anaerolineae bacterium
CACCGGCCTGTACTACCTGGCGTCTTCGGCCGCCGCCATCACGGGCCCGATCCTAGCCGGCCAGCTGATCGACCTGACCAGCCACACCTCGATCTGGATGTTCAGCGCCGTGTTCATGGTGCTGGCCGCGGTGTTGATCCTGCGGATTCGCCCGCGGACCCTCTCCCTCCCCTCCCCCTGAAAGGGCCGCAGGTTCCTGTTGCAAAGCGGAAGGAGGAGGGTTAGGGTGGGGGTTCTACTCCTGCGGGGCAATGACCGTCCCCGGGGCCAGGACGGCGTGCTTGGGGACCACGACGATTCCGTCACGCACCGTCCAATTCTCCTGGTCGATGTCGGCCCCGGCGGGGAACGGCTCGATGCGAACGTGGTCACCGATGTGGGCGTTCTTGTCGATGATCGCCCCACGGATGCTGCTGCCGCGTCCGATTCCGAGAGGCGGCACTCGAGGGTCACGCCTGGGATCCCCGGCCTCGTAGAAATCCGCGCCCATGATGACCGTGTCCTCGATGACGACGTCGTCGCCGATGACGCTGCGGATGCCCACGACCGATCGCCGTATTTCCGCCCCCTCGATGATGCATCCATCGCACAGCAGCGCCCGGTCGAGGCGAGCGTCATAGATGCGCGACCCGGGCAGGAAGCGCGGGCGGGTGTAGATCGGCCGCACCGGATCGTCGAAGCTAAAGGCCGGGCTAGGACCTGTCAACGCGAGGTTCGCCTCGTAGAAAGCCCGGATCGTGCCGATGTCTTCCCAGTAGCCGTCGAACGGGAAGCCAAACACCCGATGCGAATGGATCGCAGCCGGTAGCACATCGCTGCCGAAGTCGTCGTGCGGCGCCGTCAGTAGATCGAGCAGCACCTCGGTGCGGAACAGGTAGATACCCATCGACCCCAGGTAGGGCCGGTCCGGGTCGGTGCTGCTGGCAAAGCCGGCCAGGGCGGCCGGGGTTTGCGGCTTCTCCACGAACGCCGTGATCCGATTGTCGGGCGCCATCTTGAGGACGCCGAAGCGCCCGGCATCCTGCCCCGCGATCGGCTTGACCGCCACGGTCACGCCGGCCTCATTCGCCCGGTGCGCCTCCACCAGCTGGGCGTAATCCATCCGGTACAGATGGTCGCCGGCCAGGATCAACACATCCGTCGCACCAGTGACCTCGATCTCGAACAGCTGCTTGCGCACGGCGTCGGCTGTGCCCTGGTACCAGTCGGCGCTGGTGAATGTCTGGACTGCAGCCAGAACCTGGACCCAGCCGGGGTGGAAGAAGTCGAAGTTGTAGGTCCGGGCGACGTGGCGGTGCAGCGAGACCGAGTTGAACTGGGTCAAGATGGCGATCTGGTGGATGCCCGAATTCAGGCAGTTGCTGACGGGGATGTCGATCAGCCGGTACTTGCCGGCGATGGGTACGGCCGGCTTGGCCCGCAGCCGCGTTAGCGGCCAGAGGCGCGTGCCCCGCCCGCCTCCCAGGATCAGACCCAGCATGTTCTCGAAGGCCATCGCAGCCTCCCGCGTCTCCCGCCGGCGGAGGTGACCATCCGATTGTATACCGCCCCGCGCTCCGCCGGGTCAGCGCTGAATCGCGCCCTCGATCTCCAGGTGGAGCGGCACGGCAGGTGGCTTGGATCCGTAGTCCGTCAGATCGGTGAGCTCCACCCGGAGGTAAAGCGGCTGCTCGCCCGGTGTACGTGCCAGGTGGGTGATGATCGCCTCGTCGGCCTTGACCCCGAATGTCTTGAGCAAACGGCGGATGTCGTCACGACTGGTCTCGCCCATGGCCCTGAACCTCCGTGGATAGCCTCCAGCGTGAAAGGCTAGAACAGCCGCCAGAGCAGCACCGACAAAGCCGCCCCGGCCGCCGAGGCGGCGAAGTTGACGCCATCGTTGCCCAACCAGCCCCAGCCGCGCAACAGGACGGTCGTCTCGCCGCAGGTGTGACGCGGGTGCCGCTCGGTCTCCTTGTCGCAGCGAGGACAGCGGTAGATGGCCTGCACCGTGGCGCCCAACAAGCTGTCGAACAGCGCGCCTCCCATGCCCCCGACGATCGCAGCAACGATCATCCGGCCATCGCCGACGAAGGCGCCTGCCACCACCGCGATCAGCGCCGCGCCGCCGGCCGCAGCGGTCACACCGACTGCGCTGACGGCGCCGGATGTCCCCGCCTCGACCTCGGCCCCGCTGAGGATCAACCTGGGCCGCCGACCGGCCAGTACGCCGATCTCGGTCGACCAGGTATCGGCGTTCACCGCCGCGAGCGCGCCGGCCAGAGCCGCCAGCCAGCCTGCCCGGCTCGTCAGCCCGTATAACGCCGCGAGCGCGGCCGCCAACGCGCCGTTGGCCAAGACCTGAGCATAGTCCCGGCGGCCGCCCTTCGCGAACGCCGCAGCGAAGGCCCGTTTGCGACCTCCGCCAGCCCGCGAGAGGGCGCTGGAGGAGATGAAGAACAAGAGGAGCAGGATGGCCGGCACCATCCCGCCTAGCCCGAATGTCAAAGTGCCCACGCCGATCGCGGCCAGCGCCCCG
>JBGOYQ010000324.1:0-2517 GCA_041479735.1 Anaerolineae bacterium
CCCCGACTTCTCCGAGACCTTTATGGGCTTCGTCGAAAACTACGGGCGCAGCTTCGAAGTCGGCCTGGCCGCCAATTACATTCTGACGCACTCGCCTCTCAAGAAGGTGGGTGTGGCGCCGATGGCCCTGGCCATGCTGGCCAAGGACAGGCTCGGGCTGGTGCCGGAACGCATTCAGGGCACCAAGCAGCTCAAGGCCATTCTCGACAAGGCCAAGGCACTGGAGGGAGTCTGATGCCGTACGGCTTCTATCCCGGATGCTCCCTGGGTCGCAACGCTCGGGCCTACGACGCCTCGATCAAGGCGGTCGTTCCGCAGCTGGGGATCGAGTTCGAGGAGATCGAAGACTGGAACTGCTGCGGCGCTTCCGAGTACTTCTCGCTCTACAAGTACCCGGCCTACGCCCTCGTGGCCCGCAATCTGGCCCTGGCCTCGCGGCAGGGCGGCTTCGATGAGATCGTCGCCCCGTGCAGCATGTGCTACCTGAACCTGCGCAAGACCGAGCACTATCTCCACCAGTACCCCGATCTGGCCGCCAAGACCAACGAGGCCCTGGCCGCGGGCGGGCTGCACTACGACGCCGGGCACATGGGCGTTCGCCACCTTCTGGACGTCATCGTGCGCGACGTCGGTCTGGAAGCCATCCAGACCAAGGTAACCCGGCCGCTGACCGGCCTGCGCGTGGCCCCGTATTACGGCTGCCTGTACACCCGCCCGGAGCTGAACGGCGACGGCGCTGACCTCGAGTACCCCACCGACATGGACAGGCTGATGAAGACGCTGGGTGCCGAGGTCGTCGACTTCCCCGCCAAGACGCACTGCTGTGGCGGCCACCTGACCCAGATCAGCGGCCCGACGGCCTTCGAGCTGATCCGGCAGATCCTGGAGAACGCCGCCGATTACGAGGCCGACGCCATCGTCACCATCTGTCCGATGTGCCAACTCAACCTGGACGGCTACCAGGGGCAAACCAATCAGCACTTCGGGACACGCTACCACATCCCGATCCTGTACTTCACCCAGCTGATCGGATTGGCTTTCGGCTTTGAGGCCAAGGAGCTCGGCTTCGGAGGCGAGATCGTCTCCGCCGGCCGGGCGCTGGCCAAGATCGGGACACCCGTCGAGGCCCCGGCAGAACCGGCACGCCGCAAGAAGGACGATAAGTCGTTGCCCATGCCCGCACCGAGAGCGGAGGCCTAGCATGAGCGAAAGAGTCGGTGTCTACATCTGTCATTGCGGCAGCAACATCGCCGGCATAGTCGACGTCGTCGAACTCGCCAAGTTCGCAGCGACGCTGGAAGGTGTGGTCATCTCCCGCGAGTACAAGTTCATGTGCTCCTCGCTCGGTCAGGAACTGATCGAGGAGGACATCAAGAAGGAGAAGCTGACGCGGGTAGTCGTGGCCGCCTGCTCACCGCACCTGCATGAAAAGACCTTTCGTCGGGCGGTGGCCAACGCCGGGCTCAACCCCTACCTGATGCAGATGGCCAGCCTGCGCGAACAGGTCTCGTGGGTGACGGAGGACAAGGCCTTGGCACTCGCCAAGGCAAAGGCGCTCGTCTCCGGCGCAGTGCGTCGGGTACAGCTCCAGGAGGAGCTGCAGCCGACACCTGTCCCGGTCAACCCGAACACGCTGGTCGTCGGCGGCGGGATCGCCGGCATCCAGGCGGCTCTCGAGTTGGCCGACTCGGGATATCCCGTCATCCTGGTCGAGCGCGAGCCGTCGATCGGGGGCCACATGGCCCAGTTCGACAAGACCTTCCCGACGCTCGACTGCTCCGCCTGTATTCTGACGCCCAAGATGTCGGACGTGGGGACGCACGAGAAGATCACACTGCTGAGCTACGCCGAAGTCGAAGAGGTCACCGGCTTTGTCGGCAACTTCCACGTCAAGATCCGGCAGAAGGCCCGCTTCGTCGACGCCGCCACATGCACGGGCTGCGGCGTGTGCATCGAGAAGTGCCCCAAGCGAGTGCTCGACGACGGCTTCGAGGTCGGCCTCGGCTTTCGAAAGGCGATCTACCGCCCCTTCCCCCAGGCCGTCCCGAAGTTCCCGGTCATCGACAAGGCCGAGTGCACCTACTTCCTCAAGGGCACGTGCAAGGCGTGCGAGAAGTTCTGCCCGACCAACGCCATCGCCTTCGATCAGCAGGACACCTACCTGGACCTGGACGTCGGCAACATCATCCTGGCCACGGGCTTCAAGCTGTTCGACGCCCGCAGACTGCCCCAGTACGGCTACGGCCGGCTGGCAAACGTCTTCACCGGCATCGAGTTCGAGCGCCTGTGCAACGCCGCCGGCCCGACGGATGGCAGGATCGTCCTGCGCGACGGCGTCACCGAGCCCAAGTCGGTGGCGATCGTACATTGCGTCGGCAGCCGCGACAAGCGCCACAACCCGTACTGCTCGGCAGTTTGCTGCATGGCAGCGCTGAAGTTCGGTCATCTGGTGATGGAGAAGACCAGCGCCGAAGTGACCTCCTTCTACATCGACATGCGCACCCCGCACAAGAACTA
>JBGOYQ010000325.1:0-2516 GCA_041479735.1 Anaerolineae bacterium
ACCACGATGGTCGGCTACAGTCTGGTGCAGCATACGGGGGCGTTCTTCGAGTACCTGCCGGATGAGGATGCGGCAATCCGCGACACCTATCTGAAATACCGCAACGCCCGCCTGGCCGAACGCGGCAACCAGACCAACACCATCTGGGACGCGATCCCCGAGCTGACCAAGGTCTCGGGGCTGAGCTTCTACGATTTGTCGCGGCAGCTACAGCGCCTGTCGCTGCAGCTCATACGCGAGCACCCCTTCCTGTATCTCAAGAGCGTCGTCCAGGGTTGGATCGATTTCTGGAAGGCGCCCATCTACTGGCAGCCGGATCTGTTGCGGGTCCCCTGGCTGCGTTCGGCTGTCAACGTGTGGGCGCAGGCCGGCCGGCTGGTCTCGGTCGCAGGCAACTTTCTCTTCCTCGGGATCAGCCTGGCGCTGCTGGCGGGCCGTCGCGTCTGGTCTCGCCTCGGGGTGGACATCCACTGGGTCGCCGCCGCCGGCCTGATTTGGACGACGTCGGTAGTGCAGACGCTGTTGGACCACGGCGACAACCCGCGCTTCCTGGTCCCATTGCAGATGGTGGTTCTCTACGTGGTGGCCAGGTCCGTATGGTCCTGGCGACAGACGAGAAAGCGAGCCATTGGATGGGGAGAATGAGAGCCTGGGCGCCCTGGGTCGCCGGCCCGCTGATCGTGGGCCTTGGCCTGGCCGCCCTCGACCGGCGAGGCCCGCCGATGTCGGGCGCGCTCGCCTATCTCGTCCTGGCGGCGATCCTTGCCGCGCTCACCTGGCTGATCTGGCACTGGGTGGCGAAGGACAACGCCTGGCGCTGGCTGGCGGCGGCGTTTCTGATCGCCCTCGGGCTGCGGCTGGCGGTCGGCGTGGCGCTGACGTACTTGTTGCCTGCCTTCGGCAATGATGCCCGGCATCACGCCGCCGGCTACTTCTATCCGGACGCCTACATCCGCGATCAGGATGCCTGGACACTGGCCGGCTCGAACCGGAGTCTGGCGGACGCGTTTAGCCACCAATGGCCAGGCGATCAGTATGGCGGACTGCTGTTCGTCAGCGCGCTGATCTATCGGGTCCTCTCCCCGGACGTGCAACGGCCTTGGCTGATCGTGCTGGTCGGGGCGGCGGCGTCGGCCTGGACGGTGCTCTTCGGTTGGGGGTTTGCTGGCATGACCTTCGGGCGGCGGGCGGGATCGATCGCCGCCTGGATCCTGGCGCTCTTCCCGGATTCCATCCTCCTGGCGGCATCGCAGATGCGCGAGCCGTACCTGGGGTTGGCCGTGGCCGTGGCGTTCTATGGTTACGCACGCTTCCGCATGGGCAGCTACCGCTCGGGCGCGCTGACGCTGGCCCTGGCCTTCCTGATCGCGCTGCCCCTCTCGCCTCCGACCAGCATCATGATGATGGCAGCCGTGGGCGGCGCGTGGCTGTGGGAAGGGCGCGTGCGTGGTAGGGCGACCCACTGGATCCTGCTCACTGCCGTGCTCGCGGCGTTGGTCGGCTTCGGCCTTACCTGGCGAAGCTGGGCGCAGTTGTACGCCGCCCCAAGCGAGAACCCGATTGCCCTGATCCGATGGTGGCTGGCGAAGGGAACACTGTTTGAGACCAGCAAGCTGACCAGCGCCTCCGGCTGGGTCCAGGAGGTCTTCCGCCGGACGCCGGACTGGAGCCACCCATGGCTGGTTACGGCGAACGGCATCACGCAGGTCTTCCTGCCCGCCGCGCTGGCCGACAACACCGGGTTGCCCATGGCGCGCGCCGTGATTGTGTGGCGAAGCCTGGGCTGGTATTTCCTAATCCCATTCCTGATCTTCGCCATCCCGGCCTCCTTCCGTTGGGAGGGATGGCGCGGGTTGCCGACCTATCTTGCCCTAATCATCTGGGGGATGGCCGCCTTCGTCGCCTACCGCTTCGGCGGCGACCAATGGGATAACCCGCGATACCGCGCCGTCTGGATCGCGCTGCAGGCCGCCCTGGCTGGGTGGGCCTGGGTTCAGGCCAACCGGGTCCGCAGCCCCTGGCTCCTCCGCTCGGCGCTGTGGGTCGGTGGCTTGTGTCTGATCTGGCTGCACTGGTACGTTGGCCGTTACTACCACACGCCCAAGCTCGGGATTTGGCCGACGCTGGCCCTGGCCGGCGGATTCGCGCTGGTCTACCCTGTCACGTGCGCGATCATCGACGCCTTCCACGGCCGCCAGAGCCGGCGATTGACGTCGGAGACTCCGGGTTTATAATTCAGTCGTTGAATTATGGGGGCACTTTCGCCCCCAGTGTTGGAGAATGGCATGCCGACAGCCTTGATCACGGGCATCACCGGCCAGGACGGATCCTACCTGGCCGAGTATCTGATCGACCGCGGCTACCAGGTCCACGGCCTGATCCGCAAGGCGAGCACATTCAACACCGAGCGCATCGATCACATCTACCAAGACCCACACGATCCTAACGCCCGCCTATTTCTCCATTACGGCGACCTGTCGAATTCCGAGACGCTCACGAACCTGATCTACAACATC
>JBGOYQ010000326.1:0-2513 GCA_041479735.1 Anaerolineae bacterium
GTCTTCAGTGATGTCTCGCCCAGCGCCTGGTATGCCGGCTGGGTCGAAGCCGCCTACGCCGCCGGCCTGCTCCCGGCCTGCCACTCGACCACCCTGCAGTTCTGCCCCGATGCGCCTCTCAACCGCGCCTGGGCCGCCTACATGATGACCCAGGCCAAGGGCATGGGGCTCCCCACCGTCACACCTCCACCCTAGCCATTGCAGCTGTCTAGGGATTGAATCAACAAACCAAGCGCCGCCCAATGGGCGGCGCTCATACTTCGGATCCGGACCTCAACGCCTAGCCCGGAGGCAAGTACAGGCGGACCTCGAGGCGCGAGCCTCCCGAGAAGTCACGCCTGAATGCGGGCCGCGTATGCGCGTCGAGCCAGGCCACTTCGCTGCCGACGGCGTAGTCGGGCGCTTCATCGCTAGTCAAATACCAGATACGCCCACCGCCGCCGGCCAGCATCGTCAGCAGTGACAACGTAGCCTGACTCGGTTGGGAATCCCCTGGCTGAGTTTCAGTTCCGGGGATATCGAATGGCAAGGAATACCAGCGAGCCTTGGAGGCCCAACGATTCATGAGGTAGGTCCACATCGGCATGGCGTAGGCGTCGACGACGACCGAGTCCGTCGGCCTCAGCTGGGGCTGCATCCAAGCCAATGCCGCTTGAAACTCGACCCGATCGCCGTAGACGCCCGGATCTGACAGCGCCGGTCGCATCGCCAGGAGCGGCGCCGCCAACATGGCGGTCGCAGCGCAGGCGATCGCCACACGCTGCATCGGCGACTGCAGCCTGCGGTCGCGCATTGCGGTGACGGCGACCGAGCCCATAAGAAGAACACTTGCCACTCCGAGCATGACCCACAAGCCGGCGTGATCGCCGGCCCGAACCAGGCGGATCCAGGCCGTGTCCCAGGTCGCTGGCTGCAGCAGCCCGCCGATCTGGCCCGGGATGGCCAGGAAGCGTGCATCCCAGGCGGCCGAAAGCGCGAACGGATCCCATCCCCTGGCCTCCCAAGCGGTATACACGCGTCGCCACGGTACGATGGCTCCGGCCGCCTGGATCACAATCCCGACGGCCAGGAACGCGAGAAGGATCCGTCGGCCGCGCCGGGGATGGTTTCGCAGCCGGTCGACAGCGGGCGCGGACAGCACGATCAACGCCGGCATAGCCGGGAGCATGAAGCGCAGTCCCCAACCATAGACACCTGCCCATTCCTGCCGATAGAACAACGCCTGGCCCAAGGCCATAAATAAGGGCAAAGAGACCAAGACGAGGGCTACTCGCCAGTCCATCCGGCGGATGGCCTTCGGATTGAGCAGCAGGAGCAGGAGCGGCGGCGAGAACAAGAAGATGCTCTTCGCGGGACTCAGGAACGGGCCGGCGACTGCCGGCAGCAGGCTCAGATCGAGGCTCCCAGCGAAATGCCGGGCGAGCGAGAGCATGTAACCAAGGGTGTAGCGAGCCAAGGGGCCGTCGGACGGCAGGACCGAAGCGATCAGCACCAGCGCGGCCGCTGCGGCGACTGCCGCGCCCAGCAACCAGACTCTCGAACGGCTTCGCGCCGCTACTGCCAGGATTGTCAGGCCAATCGACGGGACAAGCGCCGCGGCCGTGTTCTTCGACAGCACCCCGGCGGCGCCAGCGAGGACCAGGATCACTCCGCCGGCGATCCGCCTGCCCCGCGTCCCGGCCTGCACGATGAGGATCCAGCCGATCAGCGCCGCGGTCGTCATCAGCGCAGCCAGCGGATCGCGGAAATAGGTCGTGGCGTAAGGCCAGGCGATTGTCCCCGCTCCGTAGAGCGCGGCGGTCCACATAGCGGTTTCGAGAGGGAATCGGAGGAGCAGGACGGCAAGGAACACCAATGCCGCGGTCGCCGCTGTTGCATACAGGTTGAGGGTGAAAGCGGCCTGGCCACCGCCGACCCCGCTCGAGTCACCCAGGCGAATGAGCCCCGCTCCCAGGACGGCCTGCAGCGGCTCGATCTGCGTCGCCGCCGGGCCCATCGCTTCCAGCTCGCGCACGCGAAGATTGCCGTAGACCTGCGGCTCGGCCCACTGGCCCCAAAGCGCCAGGCTCTGGCTGCGGGCGGCCAGGATGTGCTCGTCGTCCACGCGGAACGTTCCATTGAAGCAAAGCAGATACAGCCCGGTGAAGAAGACGACAGTCAGCAGGGCCAGCAGCCCGGCGGAATGCGCCGGCCGGGTAGCCGCCGGCCTAATGTCCACCGCCGGCCTCACGCGCCGGGTGAGGCACCTCGCCGATCGGCCGGGCGCGCAACCATGCCTCGCCGGAGGCAAGCGCCAGCGCCGCTCCCTTGGCCCAGACGGCGAGGTACAACGGTGAGAGGGCTAGTGCCTTCAGCGTACCGACCTTGTCCGGGGCGCACGCGAGGCCGATTGCCATGCAGACGAAGTCCCACGCCAGCCAGGCTGAGACCAGAGCAGCGGGGATTGCCGCCTGCGGGTGGCTGGCAGCCGCGATCCATGCCGTCATCGCCAGTCCGGCCTTGAGAGGGATCCA
>JBGOYQ010000327.1:0-2509 GCA_041479735.1 Anaerolineae bacterium
AGTCTGGCGCTGATCGTATTCGTCGCCTCGACCATCGTCGGCAACAGCCTACAGCCTGCCTTCGTGCCCGCGCTGGCGATCCTGGTGGCCGTAGTCCTTCTGGCGCTCTGGGCCCTACCCATGCGTGACCTGCCGGCACGCATCGCCTACGCACCGAAGTGGGACCTCCCGGCGCGCATGCTGCTTGCGGCGGCATTCGTGCTTGGCCTGACGACCTTCGCCGGTGTGCTCGGGCCGAGGCTGAGCGGGCTCATAGCGCCGTTCCCGGTTTTTGGCATGATCCTGGCGATCTTCACCCATCGGCAGCTCGGGGGGCCGGCGGCCGGAGGCCTGCTGCGCGGCATCGTCTTGGGATCTTGGGCCTACGCGAGCTTCTTCATGGTCGTTGCATCCCTCCTGCCGGGGTGGGGGATCGGCCGGACCTACGGGCTAGCCGTTGTGGCTGCATTGAGCGCGAGCGGCCTCGCTTTTCGATCGCGCCGGCGGGAGCAGTCCGTCCGGCGCGTCGGGTGAAGTCACGCCGGTGCATCTGGACATGCGGCTTGACGATCCGAACGGGGAAGTCGGTACAGCGGAGGTGCCCGGTGCCATCTGTCGAGTCTCGGGCGGCCGGCGAGCGCGATGCCTGAATGCCGACCCAGGACAGGAGCATACGGATAATGCCAATGTTGGCAGGCCACGAACTCAGCGGGTTGGCCGAGACGCTCCTCATTCCGCTTGCCTTTCGGGCGTTGGAAGCGACAGAGCCGAGACCGATCGTGCTTGATCGGACCGCCGGTGTGATCGTCGACAAGCTGGGACTGGACCTCTCGCGTTTCAAAAGGCTCGGCATCGATCGCGTCTTCACGATGATGCGTGCCCGCGAATTCGATCGTTGCGCCCGCGAGTTCCTCAAAGACCACCCATCCGGCGTAGTCGTCGAGATCGGCTGCGGGCTGGACGACCGGCTGAGCCGTGTCGACAACGGCCGGGTCGAGTATTACGAAATGGATCTGCCGGAAGTCATGGCGATGCGCGCCCGATTGTTCGGCGAATGATCGCGAGGCGGTGCAATCGCCGGGTCTGTGCTCGAGGCAGCCTGGCTCGGCCAGGTAAAGCTGGCCTCGGACAAGGCTTACTTGATTCTGGCGGAGGGCGTGCTGCCGTATTTCCACGAGCATCAGGTGAAAGACCTGGTCTTTCGGCTGCGTGATCGCTATCCCGGCTGTCTTCTCGTCTTTGACGTCTTGTCTCCGTTCATGGTCTGGTTCGAGAAGTTGGGAAGTGGCCTCAAGCAAGCGGCGAACCAGCTTCATTGGGCTCTGCGCCAGGACTCGCACCTGGAACGATGGGGCGACGGCATTCGATTGCTGGGGAGCTGGAACTATTTCTCCGAGCGTGAACCGCGCCTGCAACGAGCGTACTGGTTGAAGTACATCCCGCCGCTTGCGCGTGGAGCCCATGTCGTACGATATCGCCTCGGGGACAGCGCGTCAGGCGATCTGACTAGGATGAGGTGGTACGACCCGTTCTGAATCGACCGCCGGGCAACGGCCCACAAGTGTCGAGCCCATCAGTACGCAGCAATCGATGGGGTGAAGCTGATCCTTCCGGCGAGAAGCAGGATCGCCGGGAAGCGTGCTTGGAGAACGTGCCAGGGACGGACCAAACATGCCAGCCTCGGACCGCTTCCATTCCTTCAGTCAATTGGCCGACTGGGCCAGACCGGGGCGCGACTACGCCATTGTCGTGCGCCAGCGGAGCAGTCGCCTGGCCGTGGTGGCACCCCATGGGGGCGGGATCGAACCGGGAACATCCGAGGTCGCCAGGGCCGTGTGTGGCAGTTGGTTCTCGCTCTACTGCTTCGATGGATTGAAGGAGCGCGGCAACGATCGCTTGCACATTACCAGCACCCGTTTCGACGAGCCGAGATGCGCCGAGCTGATACGAACCGTCTCCGTGGTGGTCACGGTTCATGCTTGCCTGGACGCGGGAAGCATCGCCTACATCGGCGGTTTGCATAGTGAACTCAGGCAGAGCATCGTCGAGGCCCTAACCGGTGCCGGCTTTAAGGCGGCGCCGGACAACACTCATCACGCCGGCAATAGCCCTGGTAATCTGTGCAACCGGGGGAAATCAGGCATGGGCGTGCAGTTGGAGCTGTCCCACGGGTTGCGGCGCCGGATGTTCGAGGGCCTCTCCCGCGCCTCCAGGCGACATACGACGGCAGAATTCATTGCGTTCACGGCAACGGTGAGACGAGCGCTCCTGGCATATGACCGATCGGGGAGCGCGTAACGGCCCCCACAGCCCGGATTATGGATGCCCGACGCTATCCGTGCATACCGTCCGGCGCCGCAATTAAAGTGCAGCCGCCCGAGGGATGCCGTAGGCCGAGCTCGGCGGCCCGAACATCGCGCCCACCGCCAGATTCGGCTGACCGAGGCCTCGGCCCTGTGCCGGGATAGGGCTCCGTAGAACCGAGGGGAGCCGCTCGCTCGCGATCGAGGCGGGCGAGCGTGGTGTTATC
>JBGOYQ010000328.1:0-2506 GCA_041479735.1 Anaerolineae bacterium
GCTGCCGTTGCCTAGTGGGCTTGGCTGTGCGGCTCGAGTGGTTCGATCTGGGGCGGGAACAACCACCGATGTCTCATCTCGGACCCGACTTGTTGTAACTTGACTATTCAGGTGTATCATATCGACAACGTCACGCGGCAGGGCGACTAGGCAGTTCCTGCGTTTGGCAAGAGTCAATCCCGAGTTGCGATGATTGGGGTGCGGAGACAGGGGCGAAGCATGTCACGACTTCCTCGTACCGCACGATGGGCTTTGGCGTTGGTCGGGCTGGTGTTCCTCCCGGCCTGCATGATGACCGAGATGCCTCCCTGGGACTGGCCGGGTGCGGTATTGCAGTCCATTCATGACTTGGCCCCTCAAGGCTCGGGCACTTCGACCCAGCCCGTCAAGTCGACGGTGGTGCCCTCCCCTTCGACCGCTGGGGCGACCTACGTCCTCGTCTTCGATTCGACGATCACGACGCTGGTCACCCCCGGAACGGAACGCGTGCGCGCCACCGTTCCCCTTATGCCTCAGGCAGAGCCGAATAGCCTGGCGGGTGAGGCGCCGCTCGAGATCGTCTCCGCCGATGGAGACGGAGTGAATTGCACCAACATCGCCTTTACGGAGCAACCCGGCACCTTCCGAGTGGTATCGGTCAAATTGGCACTTCAGGCCGACGGAGGCCTCACCGGGGTCGACCTTGTCTATTCGCTCGACCCCCAGGTCAAATGTGCCGATGGTGGCTTCAGCCCGAGCAACTGGAACCTGTTCTGGATGGTGTATGACGGGCATTTCACGCACACCGACGACAAGCTTGACGACTCCGGGCCCGAACCGCTCATCACCGTGGGCCACTGGCACTTCAATGGCCGGTCAGCGAATCGAGGCTACGATTGGTCAAGTCCGGCCGCCGTGGAGCACACGACCATCAAGCTCGACCCGGTGACACCGTAGGCTCAGCCTGCGCGGGATAGCCGCGCGCCGAGCGAGTCCCTGCCCCTATCCCCCACGTATCTGGCTCGTCCCCATTGGCCCGCCGGCGCCCGGTCCTGCCGGCTCCTCGAACCGGATAGGAATTGGAAGGCGTTCCAGCCTACAAGTACGGCGCGCCCTCTCGCCGGGCACCCAATCGCACGAGATCAGGATAGACTCAGATCGCTATGCGTGAAGTCGCCATCTTGGGCACGGGCATGCTGCGCGTGTCCGAACACTGGGATATGACGCTGGTGGATATGGCCGGTCAGGCCACGCTGGCCGCGCTGGATGACGCCGGGCTCGAGCGCGTCGAGGCGATGGTCGTCACCAATATGCTGGCTGCCGGCCCGCACAGCGGACAGCTCAATCTAGGGGCGCAGATCGCCGACTGGTGCGGCCTGCGCGGCATCGAAGCCTACAAGGTCGAGGCGGCTTGCGGCTCGGGCGGCGCCGGCTTCCGCACCGCCTGGACGGCGGTCGCCTCGGGCGCGGTCGACCGGGCGGTCGTCGTCGGCGCCGAGAAGATGACCGAGACTCCGGGCCCCCAGGTCACTGCCGGTCTGGCCACCGCCGCCGACGCCGATTTCGAGGTGCCGATGGGGCCGAGCTTCGTGGCGCTCAACGCCCTGGTCATGCGCCGTTATCAGCACGAGTACGGCTGGGCGCACGAGTCGTTCGCGCCGTTCTCGATCAATGCACACGCCAATGCGGCCTGCAACCCCCTGGCCCGCTTGCCCGAGCGGGTGACGGCAGAGGCTTATCGCAAGGCGCGCATGATCTGCGATCCGATCAACTTGCTCGACGCCTCGCCCATCGGCGACGGGGCGGCGGCCGTCGTCCTCGGCCCCGCCTCCGCTCTCGACCCGGGAGGGTCGCGGCCCCGGGTCGTGGTCGCCGGCTCGGGCTGTGCCACGGACTCTTTGGCGATCCACGATCGCCGCGCCCCGCTCTGGCTGGGCGCTGCCGAGCGTTCGTCGCAGGCCGCCTACGACATGGCCGGCCTGGGTCCCGAGGACATCGATTTCTTCGAGCTACATGATGCTTTCAGCATCATGGCTGCGCTGTCCCTCGAGGCCTGCGGCTTCGCCGAGCCCGGCCAGGGCCCTCGCCTGGGCCTCGACGGCGCCATCCTGCCCTCGGGCCGGCTTCCGATCGCTACGTTCGGTGGCCTCAAGGCACGCGGCCATCCGGTCGGCGCTACCGGGGTCTACCAGATCGCCGAGGTAACCCGGCAGCTGTGGGGGGAGGCCGAGGGTTGCCAGCTTGCGCGCGCCCGGGTCGGCATGGCTCAAAACATCGGCGGCTCCGGCGCCACGATCACCACCCATATCCTTCGCACGATCTGACCCCTTCCCTGGCGGTTGCGCCAGATGCGGCCTCGCGTGTATGCTATATGCCAGAGATACGGCCGTCGCTGGCATCCATCTTGCATCGAACCCTCGGGGGCACTCTTGCTTGACGCGCCCAAACGCGTGTGCTAGTATCCGCCCGAGGGTCGTCTGAGGCGGCCCGTCGCTTGACTTCGTTCAGGAGGAGTCCATGAGATCCC
>JBGOYQ010000329.1:0-2505 GCA_041479735.1 Anaerolineae bacterium
CCCCGGAGGTACCTACGAGAGCTGGGACGGGACGTCGATGGCCGCGCCGCACGTCGCCGGGGCGTGGGCAATTCTCAAGTCGAAGGCGCCCGGCGCCAGCGTCGACGCGATTCTCACCGCGTTGGTGAATACGGGTAAACCGATCACAGACATCCGTCCCGGCGGCAGCGTCACCCGCCCGCGGATTCAGATCGACGCCGCGCTAACGGCGCTGGATGCGCTGCTGACACCGACGAACACCCCCACGATCACCGCGACGGCCACGATCACCCTGACACCCACGGACACGCCGACTGCCACGCCGACCTTCACGCCGACGGCAACTTCCACACCGACGCAGACACCGACCCCCACGCCCACGCCCACCGCCACGCCGACATCCACACCGACCCCGGTCTTCGCGGACGTTCCCTACGGCTATTGGGCCAAGGACTACATCGAGACGCTGTACAGCGCCGGCTATGTCGCCGGCTGCAACACCAGCCCGCGCCAGTATTGTCCCGACCGGGACCTCGCCCGCTCCGAGAGCGCCGTCTTCATCCTGCGCGGCGCCCACGGCGCCATCGCCAACCCTCCCGACCCCACTCCCACCGCTCCCACCTTCACCGACGTCGCCCCCTCCTTCTGGGGCTTCGGCTGGATCGAGAGCCTGTTCGCCGAAGGCTACACCGCCGGCTGCGGCACCAACCCGTTGATCTACTGCCCCGATCGCACGCACACCCGCGCCGAAGGCAGCGTCTTCTTCCTCAGGATCAAGTACGGCGTCGGCTACACGCCCCCGGCGCCCGCCGGCGTCTTCAGTGATGTCTCGCCCAGCGCCTGGTATGCCGGCTGGGTCGAAGCCGCCTACGCCGCCGGCCTGCTCCCGGCCTGCCACTCGACCACCCTGCAATTCTGCCCCGATGCGCCTCTCAACCGCGCCTGGGCCGCCTACATGATGACCCAGGCCAAGGGCATGGGGCTCCCCACCGTCGCGCCTGTGCCGTGATCAAACGTGTTCGACGACCAAGCTGGCGCCGCCTGCGTGGCTCGAGGCTGCCCAAGAGATACCTTCGGGTCGAGAACGTTTGGGAATGGTAGGATTAGCCGCAGGAGCCAACTCATGGACCAACCCCCAATGACGCCACCTGGCCGCCCCCGAAGCCCTGAGCTGGATCAAATGTTCCTGCTGGTGCTGGTGATAGGGATCCTGACGGGCCTTGTCCTCGCCACCATACTAGGCCTCGGCCTGATCAGTTTCGGCTACGTAAGCGTGGGATCGTATCCGGCCGCGTGCGGCTCGCAGACGACTATATGCCCACCCACGATCGCCTTCCTCCCCGTGTGCCCGACGTGCGCCGCCATCTCCGCCCCGTCCGTGGGCACCGCAACGCCGTCGCCGACCCCCATGACGACCGAGGTGCCGGGGGGGACCTCCACCCCGGACTACGCCGCCACGGCCACACAGGCCTGCTCGATCTTCCACAATCGGTTCCCCGGGACCCCATGCCCTCGCTTCAAGACGCCGACACCGCCACCTGGGTGATCGGGGCGATTGACCTTGAGGCAGCCGACCACCGCTCGGGACCCGAGTGGCTGCCCGGTCCCATGGCCGTCGTCATTCTGGCGCGTGACGAGGCGGATGTCCTGGCGGAGTCCATCCGCTCAATACGGGCCGAGCTTCAAGCCGGCGACGAGCTGCACGTGGTCGCCGACCATTGCAGCGACGACACCGCCGCGATCGCGTTAGAGAGCGGGGCGCGGGTGCACGTCCGCGCCGGTCGGGTCGCGTCGGGAAAAGGCGGTGCCTTGGCTTGGTGGCTGGCGCGGACGCGGCCAGACATGGTTGGCTCGCAGCGTATCATCGTGTTGGATGCCGACAGCCGGGTGGAGCCGGGGTTCCTGGCCGCGATGCGGCGAGGCTGGCAAGGCCAGAACGCGGCCTACCAAGCGCATATCGTGCCCGCCCTTCTGTCCAACTCCCCGATCGGACGCCTAGCGGGGTTCTCCGAGCTGACCGAGCAGAGTGTCCCCGACAAGCTGAGCGCCTTGCTCGGGTTGCCCGTGCGGCTCAGAGGGACCGGGATGGGGCTAACGCGCTCGGTCCTCGAGGAGCTAGCACCCGAACTGCGCACCGCGGTCGAGGACGCCGAGCTCAGTCTGTTGCTGGCGGCGCGCGGCATCCCCATTCGACCCATCCAAGAGGCCAGGGTGCTTGACCCCAAGCCGAGGGACAGGATGGCGGCCGCCAGGCAGCGGGGGCGCTGGCTGCGCGGCCAGGTTCGGCTGATCCAGGAACACTCGCGCCTGCTGTTGCGGCTGGCGGTGTGGCGGCCCGATTCCTGGCCGTTGTTGGCATCGATCTTCCTTAAGCCCAAATCGCTCTGGATCCCTCTCAAGGCCGGACTGGCGATGACGGCATGGATCGCGGCTGCCAGCCACCCGCAGGCGGCAATCCCCGCTGCTCTGGTCTCAGCCTGGCTGGCGTGGGACTTCGTCTGCATGGCAATCGGCCTCGCGTGCGCC
>JBGOYQ010000330.1:0-2502 GCA_041479735.1 Anaerolineae bacterium
CAGAGATGCATCGATCCGCTCATGCCCTTCCCGCATCCGGTGGCCTTGGCAAAGATCTCCGCCATGGCCGAGCGAGCACTGCCTCCCTTGGCCAGGTATTCACCGTGCCCGCGGAAGGACGGCACGAGGTAGTCCTCGCCGCGAAGGGCGGCGCACACGCCGGTCGACACCCCTTCTTGGCCTGTCGACAGGTGGACGGTCCCCTGCATGGCTTCGGTGACGAACAGGTTGTAGACGGTCTCCTCGAAGCACCGCGTGCGAATCATGCTGCGGTACAGGCCCAAGAGGACGTCGGGGGAGGTGGGAGGCAAAGAGGACATCGGTATTCGGGAGATCATTCGACGGCGATGGCTCGCACCGGAGAGGCTTCTGCCCCAGCCATGTTCCAGGGAAGGACGCAGACCATGACCCGTTGGCCGCGGATCTGGTCGAGGTTGTTCAGGAACTCGATCAAGGGGATACCACGCTGGAAAAGGCTGAGGTGGTTGACCTGGCGCTCGGCGCCGTGCTGCTCAATCCCGGATGCGTCTGTGCCCAGACAGGCGATGTCTTGCGAAACGAGCCACTCGATGGCCTGATTCTCGACGTACGGCCGAGCATGGGCGCGCTCGGTGCGGTAGAGAACGCTGCGACCGGTGCGGAACAAGACGATGTCTCCGGGCTTCATGTGGGCGGCCTGCGCCTGGACTTCCGAGAGCGTGATCGCTTCGTCGTCGCCTTTGCCCGTGAAATCAATGATCAAGGCTTCGCCGACCAGCCTGTCCAGTGCCAGCTGTGAAACATCCGGAGCGCCGAGGATGAGGTGCGACGGTGCCTCGATGTGCGTCCCGATGTGCGGGGACAGGCGAATCGTGGTCATCACATAATGATCCTCAGGCCGGCTGTGATATTGAGGATACAGGTCCTGCACCCGGTGACTTGCCAGTTCCAGGCCGTACTCCTCTTGGCCGGGCAACAGCCGGTGCGTCAGATCGATCACACGGCCGGACAGCATGCCGGGTTCCACGCTCAATGGGCCCAACTCTCGGGGGAGGCCAGGAGTCCGGCGAGATGGGCTAGAAAGCGCGCCCCTACCACTCCATCCAGAAGTCGGTGATCGAAGGCCAGCGTCATGCGCAGCATCGATCGGACGACGATCGCGCCCGCGTGGACCACGGGCTTCAGCCCGATTCGGCCAAGCGACAAGATACCTGCCTGGCCCGGGTGGATGATCGACAAGACGCTGTCTGCCCCGTACATCCCTAAGTTGGAGATGGTGAAAGTCCCGCCGCGGCAGGCCTCGGCTGGCAGCGCCACCTGGTGTGAGGTCCCGAAGGAGCTCAACCTGGCCATGATCTGGGCCAGTGACAAGTGATCGGCGTCGGGGATGACGGGCACGAACAATCCATCCTCTCGGGCGACCGCAATCCCGATGTTAATGTGCTCCCAGCGGAAGAACTGTGATCCCCGCAGGGAGGCGTTCAGATCCGGGAAGGACTCGAGCCCTAGGGCAGCCACTTGTATGAAGATGGCCGTGTAGCTTGGGCGAGCCTCAACCGAATGGGTCCCGAGTCCCGAACGCCAGGCGACCAGCGCGGTCACGTCCGACTCGACCTCGACATATGCATGCGGCGCGGTCCGCAGGCTGGCGAGCAAGTTGTCCCCGATCCTGGACCTGATGGCGGATAGGGGGAGAACCTCATGGGCAGGCAAGTCCTCGTCCAGGCTACCCGACTGGGTAGGCGGCTCCTGACCCCATCGCCCCCTGGTAGCCGCCAGACTAGCCTCGGATGTCGACGGCAGCCTCGGCCTCTTCGCGCGCCGAACCACCCGGGCGGCCCTGGCTTCACGCGGGATTGCGACCGGGCGCGGCGAGGATATGGCGGGGGATCCTACTCGGTCCCCCGTCCCGCCAGGTGAGACCGGCTGTCTCGCGCCGAGCTGGTCGATGGACTCGTCCGGCTCGGCAATACGGGCCAGGATCGCCGTGGCCTCCACGACATCGCCCTCCCGGAAATAGATGGCCTGCAGGCGGCCGGCACCCGGGGATTCGAGCTCGACGATGGCCTTGTCCGACTCGATCTGGACGATGGCCTGACCCTTCTGCACCGGCATCCCCGGCTCGACCAACCACTTGAGGATCGTCCCGCTCGGGCTGGTCTCAGAGAGTCGGGGCATGATGAAATCCGTTGTCATAGCAGCGTCCGGTTCACCAGTATGCAGGCTGTGCGAAGGTTCGAGGTTGTGGCGCCGGGCTAGCCGGCCTGAACGATCTGGATTTCAAAGCGCCGCTTGTCCCCCCGGATGATGGCTTCCGAATACTCGATCGGCCGCGCCCCGGATGGATGCTCGAGAGTCTCGAAGGCGATGTCTTCCAGGAGATGCACCGGGGCAGGGGGCGCCAGATTCATCAACGCGCATTCGGAATCGTCTGCGAGGCGGACACCCAGGGTCCGGTCGACGCGTCGGATGTGAATGCCGCAGACCTCGTCCAGCGTCTGGTACAGGGATCGGTTGTTGAGG